>NZ_JRAH01000020.1:0-111373 GCF_000768755.1 Porphyromonas sp. COT-108 OH1349
AAAGTTAGAAAGAGTTTTTCATTCTACCAAACTTTACTAACAAAAGATATGGAATCATATCAAACAGCACTCCCAAAACAGCACTTAATCCGCTTGTTATCAAGACTGAAGACAAAGAAATATTTTATCGAAAAGCATTCTTTGTCCTTCCGAACAGCCCTCACCTATATATATTACTAATGTATCACCCTTTTATTTTCTTCATTAAAAGTAGAAAGGGAAAGCAAAAAGGCTGTATCGGGAATTCAATCCTGATACAGCCTTTCAATTTATGCTAAAGCTACGTTCTTATTGTTCTTTTGCTTTGATTTCAATAAGCTCGCAATCGAATCTTAGTGTTTCGTTAGGACCGATCTTGTTACCTGAGCCATTTTCTCCGTAAGCAAGTTCAGCCGGGACCCAAAGAGTAAACTTAGATCCAACCTTTACAAGTTGAAGACCTTCTGTCCATCCCTTGATAACACCGTTCAATGGGAAAGTAGCAGGCTCTCCACGATCGTAAGAAGAGTCGAACACTTCACCGTTAAGAAGTGTTCCCTTATAGTGTACTACTACCATATCTTCTGCGGTTGGCATAGCACCTTCACCTTCTGTTTCGATCTTATACTGAAGACCGGACTCGGTTGTTATAACACCTTCTTCTTTTGCATTCTTAACCATGAACTCTTCGCCTTTTGCCTTATTTGCATCAGCAGCCACCTTGCGAAGTTTTTCAAAAGCAGTTTCCAAGAACTCTTGAACAGCCATGCTATTCATTTCGATAGTATCACCCTTCAAAGCTGTTTCAAGACCTGCTGTAAAGAGTGCCACATCAAGAGAGTCTCCAGGTATGACAGAACCTACTTGGCCCTTCATCATATCTATTTGGAACTTCATTTGCTGACCTTGGTAGAAACCGATAAGGTATGCCATAGAGTCTTTTGTTGTCTTTTGTGCGCTTAGAGGCACAGAGTTCTTTGTGCCGTTACAAGCAGTAAAGGCAAATGCACCTCCTATAAGAGCTGCTGTAAGAAGAATCTTTTTCATTTCCGTTTATTTAATAATTATATCCTATATTCTCGTCAAGACGCTTTTACTTCTCTATACTTAGAAGCTCTATATCAAATATAAGGGTGCTGTAAGGCTCGATGCTTTGACCGGCTCCTTGCTCTCCGTAAGCGAGCTGATAAGGAAGAAACACTCTCCACTTAGAGCCTACGGGCATCAGTTGTACCACTTCCGTCCAGCCCTTGATGACACCATTCAATGGGAATGTAGCCGGTTCGCCTCTCTGATAAGAAGAGTCAAAGACCGTTCCATTGATGAGTGTACCATGATAATGACACTTTACCTTATCCGTTGCCTTAGGTTTCTCGCCCTCTCCTTTGGTCAAAATCTGATATTGAGCCCCTGAAGGCAGCGTTACGACTCCTGCTTTCTCTTTGTTGATACGCAAGAACTCTTCTCCGGCTTCCTTATTGAGAGTAAATTTATCCTCCTGCAATTTCTCAAAATATTCTTTAAGAAGTTTTTGTGCTTCCTCTATTGAGATTTGTGGAGTAGCACCTTTCAATGCCACGTCCAATCCTTTCACAAACTCTTCTGTATTAAGTTCTTTAATTCCTGTTGCTGTAAAATTATGCCCGATGCTCAGGCCTAACGCATAGCTTATTTTATCCATTTACAATAATATATTTTGACGGCAAAGTTAGAAATAATTATTGATCTATAAAAGAGCGCATTGCAAACTTTCAGAGAAGGCATTACTCCTCTACAACGTTCCCGACATGGATGCACTTGCTTCTCGTATCCTCAAACAGGGGGCGATAGGCGTTATTCGGGATCACTCTGTTTCTTCTGAAAACAAACTCCCTGACACTCTTGGCATAATAGAGGGGAGAGTCGAATGTCTCAAAGAGATTGTCCTCCACCACTATTCTCCCGTGATAGTACTGATCTTTCGAGTCAAGTTCCCGAATTACCGGATCTACAGAAATGATACCATTGGTAAACTGATACATCCCCGTAAGCGGATTCACAAAACGGTTTTTAGAGATGATCACCTCCTCGCACGGACCACTCTCGTACCAGCCATTGGAGTCTCCGCAAAGGAGTATGGCGCTACCATGAGTGTGGTCGAACAGATTTTCTTCGCAGACCACCTTTTTGATTGTAGAGAATAAAGCTCCCCTCGCCCTATTGTTCCTCACAATATTCTTACTGAACAGCACCGTAGGATAGGCAGAAAGATTCTCCACTGCAAGCTGTTTACCCTCTATTTTATCCAATGGAAGCGGATCTTCAAAAGCGATCATCCTTCTTTTCTGATCTCCTTCAGAGAGAGGGAAAAATGATTGTATTTTAGATGTATGTACCGGCAAAAGCGTTTTACGATCAATGAAACGGATAGAGTCTCCACTCTCATACCAGCGAAGCCCAAAGCTCTGCCCGTGCGCAAAAGAGGCTTGCACTTCGGAAGCATTCAGCACGGAGTCCACCCTCAAATAGGTTCCATGCACATTGATGGCATCATCTGCCATCTGCTCGTATAACCCATTAACCGAAGAGATATACCCTCTGCAACCCGAGAAATGTGTGGCATCGGCTTGTAGTGTAAAGTAACGTTCAGAGCCTTGTGCCACTTCCACCTTAAAGCCATCCAACGATATATTCTCGGTGTCTTGTGCTATAAGCCCCATTCCTTCTGCATAATGCACAACGACATCCTTAAGTTCGATATTCTTGCTATCCATCACCACGATACCCGGAGCAGGTCTGTAATACGACCTCAGCACATATCTGTTATGCTGAGAAGCATAGGGATACTCGCCCCACCCTTTCAAGATCAGGTTTCGTTCGCTTTGACGTATTATCTGAGCCGGGTTAAAAGCGACATCTGCTCTGCCCCAAACCATTCTTCTGTCCTCCTCAAACGGCATGGCTACAAAGGGTGTAACTTCAAAGTCTTCTCCTTGCAAGACTATCTTGTTCTCTCTTACCTCAAACCGGGTCTCCTCCGGAACTCTTACAAGCATCGACTTATCTTCATCTCTCATCTCCAACACCTCTATCTGCATCAGTGCCGGACGAGGATCGTCTATGGAAAAACCTTGCAGGACAACCCCGGAACATCCTTTCACCACAAACGGTATCTGTCTGCCGTGAAAGAGCAGCTTGGTCTGTCCGCCACCTTCCACCACAACCTTTCCGCCTGTTATTCCCTCAAACATAAACGCCACCTTTCTATCCTTTACGTGGTCATGATTGGAGATAAACAGCTCATAACTCGGCAGACTGTCCGGATAGAAGTGATAAGAACCGTTCTTCAACGAGATCTTCACACTCTTACCCTCCTGAGCCATCCGGTGCGATGTTTGAAGCAAGCGGCGAAGAGCGGGAGAGTTGTCAAAATCTTTTTCCGAACGACCGCCATACTCCTCCAGCGTGAGAGTAACGGGTTGAGAACTCTTATAAGGCTTTCTCACTCCGCAGGAGAGCAGAAGCAAGAAAGAGAGCGACATAAAAACAGGAAGTAATCTTTTGTACACGACAATCTGTATTTGAAAAATAAAAAAACTCTTAGACTTAAACTCTCATCTCTTCTTGAAAAATAGGAAGTGGAGATGCCGAAACAGCGTGGGGATGGTACCATAATAGGCACTCATGATCATGAATCGCTCCTTCAAAGAGGCTTTATGATACTTGGTTGTGGCACCCTCATGGAGATACTTTGTAAGGAAACCCTCCACTTTCAGACACTCTGCCCCCACCTCTTCGGCACGGCGAAGGATACGTATGCACCAGTCAAAATCGGCAGAGAGCCTGTACTTCTCATCATTATAAAAAGGTACAAGTTCTCGACCGGCATAGAATGACTGATGACACACAAGCATACCGTTCTTGAAGCTTTTCCAAGTCAGCTTTCGTGGTGGAGAGAGTTTTCTCGGACCCATACTGCGTCCATCATAATCGACGATCTCCGTATGTCCGTACAGCACAGCAGGTAGTCTGCCCGCATTCACAGGCTCTCTGAGATACTCCGCTGCTTTATCCATCACACGGGAAACGGTATCCGAATCATAAAACGTATCCCCTGCATTCATGAAGAGGACATAGTCGCCGGATGCTCTTTTCAGCCCTTTGTTCATTGCATCATAGATACCATTGTCTCTTTCGGATACGAAAACCGAAATCGCATCTCCATGCTCTCGGACAAGTTTTGCGGTATCATCCTTAGAGGCACCATCTATCACGATGTACTCTATATGCTTATAGCGCTGCTCCTCGACGCTCTTAATGGTGCGTTCGAGCAAGGGTGCGGCATTGTAGCAGACCGTAATGACGGAAAGCACCAAATCGTCTCTTTCTAACTGTTTCATGGCTCAAAGTTCCGAAAAATTTCTCTCATAAAGTCGTATATTTACTCCAAAATAGACACTTGACAGAATGAACAAAAAATCTTTTCAGGAATATTATGCTCCGGAGTTCAGCCACTGCTTCGGCTGCGGAACGGCAAACGAACAGGGTCTTCACGTAAAAAGCTATTGGGTGGACGGTACAGAAAACGAAAGCGTAGCATATTACCGACCGGAAGGTCATCATACCGGAGGATTTCCGGGATTCGTTTACGGAGGTCTTATTGCCGCGATACTCGACTGCCATGGCAACGGAACTGCCGCTGCGGCAGGCTATAAAAGAGAGATGAGAGCCATGGATACTCTGCCGGCTCTGAGGTATGTAACCGCCAATCTGAACCTCAACTACAAAAAGCCTACCCCTATGGGCGTGGATCTGGAGCTGAGAGCACGTGTCGTGGAGACAACGGCAAGGAAAGTCTCCATGGAGCTTCGGCTGATAGCCAACGGCACTATAACCGTGGAGGGAAGCATGGTATCTGTTCTGCTCCCTGCATAGGAGCATCTTGCCCGGAGGCTCTCTTTTCTCGTCTGAACCTGTATAAAATTGTCTCTGAACGGATTAAATTTCAAGTCTTAACGGATTAAAATCTTGCAATCAAGCCTTGATTTGCAAACAACAAGGCTTGGTTTGTGGAAGTCAGCCTTCGATTCCCTCAAAACAAGGCTTGAAAACCAATTCTTTTCAGGATAAAAGGAAGTTTTATTCACTTATAACTCCTTTTCCGAACAGGTATAATCAAAGATGGGAAAGAGCATCCGTAAAAATGAACCGACGGCGGCTCTCTTCGGCAGACTTGCATACAAAAAGAAAGCTGTGCCACGGATCCGCTCCGTAACACAGCTTATATTTCAGCTCGAAAGTTCTTATAACATCGAAAAGCAGAGTGCAGATCAGAAACTGACCTCAAAACTCATCCCGTCGTAAGCCAGATGGGTGCGAGTGTCAAGGGCTTTCAGAACCGCTTCCGCCTCTGTATGTCTGCCGATGGTGTGTGCCAAGTGGGTGAGATAGATCTGCTTTGCCCCGATACTGTTGCCCAACTCTATCGCCTCTTGAACGCAAAAATGCGTAGGATGAGTATAGAAGCGCAGACCATCTATGATCAGATGTTCCACCCCTTGAATGGCTTCCAGTGTCTCCTTCGGTACTACTTTCACATCCGTAAGATAGGCTGCATTGCCCATTTTGAAACCCAATATCGGCAGTTTGCCGTGGATCACACGGAGCGGCAGTATCTCTACCCCTTTCGGTTTAGGCAGAGAAAAAGGAACATTGGGTTCTATTATCGTGAAGCTATAATGCGGAACACCCGGATAGGCAACGGCTCTGAACGCATACGGCATACGCTCTTTAAGAATGGTCGAAAGGTACTCCTCTGTATATAGAGGGCAGTCCGTCTGTCCTCGAAACAGAGGACGAATATCGTCCAGTCCGCCTACGTGATCGTAATGTTCGTGCGTAAGGAATATCCCTTCTAAGGAAGAGACATTCTCTCGTATCATTTGCTCTCTGAAGTCGGGCCCGCAATCTATTACATAATGAGCGGCATCGGCATCTTCCTTTTCCCCGAAAGAGAGAAGAATGGAAGCCCTTAAACGTTTATCTCTGACATCTGTCGAAACACAGGTGGAGCAGCTGCAACCAATCTCCGGAATACCGGTAGATGTACCGGTTCCCAAGAATGTAATCTTTCCTTTCATACGATTACTCTTGCGGATGATTGTATGTGGGAGCTGCAACGTATTTCACTTCGGGGATGAGGCGAACACCATACTTTTTCCACACGCTCTCCTGTATCTCTTCCGCCAACCTTGCCACTTCTCTCCCCGATGCTCCTCCATAATTGACAATGATAAGAGCATGCTTTTCGTACGTTCCCACATTTCCGGAGCGGTATCCTTTGTAACCACAGCGGTCTATAAGCCATGCGGCAGATAGCTTTCCCCGTCCGTCATCTTGAAGGTGATACGACAAGTCCGGGTATTCCTGCAGTAAAGATTGAAGTTTATCGGCGTCCACAACCGGATTCATAAAGTAACTTCCGGCATTTCCAAGCACTTTAGGATCCGGCAGTTTGCTTTCTCTGATGGAGATGACACGCTCTCGCACCTGCAACGGAGTAAGAGCAGCAGCTGCCGTTTCCAGGTCTTGCAATCCGTTGTAAGAGAGAATGGGATTCGGCTGCTTGCTCAAACGAAGGACAACTTTGGTGATAAGGAAACGATCCATCTCCTCTGGTCTCTTGAAGCGAGAGTGCCTGTAAGAGTAGTCGCACTCTTTCTGCATATAAGTCCGATGCTCTCCGTCCACAAGGTCGTACCCTTCCACAGAAACAAGGACATCGGCAATCTCAACACCGTAAGCACCGATATTCTGTACCGCAGCCGCACCTGCCACTCCCGGTATAAGAGAAAGATTTTCTATTCCCCACCAGTTACGTTCACAACAGTATGCTACTGCGCGATCCCATTCCACACCTGCATCCAACTGCAAAAGCACGCTCGACTCGTCTTCGGAAAGCAGTCGTATCTCATCGGAGATGTACTTGATCAAAACCCCGTTCACATTTGCCGTAAACAGGAGATTGGATCCTCCCCCGATGATATGTTTGTCGGCATGGCAGAAGTACTCGTCACGAAGCAGAGTGGAAATATCTTCTTCCGACTCTATCTCCACATAGTACGAAACCTGTGCTCTCACACCAAAGGTGTTGAGAGGCTCTACGTTATAGTCTGTATGTATCTTCATATTTATAAAAAAGACCAAACCCCCACGGCATATACCCCCGGACTCTAAGAGAAAAGGGACTATGCGGTGAGGGTATGACCTTAAAATGTATTGAGGCTCATCTTTCCGGTAAAAAACTGCCCGACAGGGACTCTGCCCTAACCATGCGTACTCCGGAGCGATGTTATCTCAAAATTACTGTTTGTGCAGGATCCAAGCGTCGTTGAACTGAGAGTAACGTCTCTTGATAGACTCTCTTGTTGCCACGGCTTCTTCCTTTGTGTCATAGCTCGCAACAATAACACGATACATGCCCATCTCGTTTTGCGCAAGAAGAACATTGTATCCTTCAGCTGTCATTCTCTCTTTCAATGACTTTGCATTAGTCACATTTTGGAAGCTGCCAATCACTACACTGAAAGCGCGAAGCCCTGTTGCATCTTCTCCTTGTGCAGGAACAATTCTTTCACGAACCACAGCAGCATGCTCGGTCGTACGAGCTATCGGCTTGATATCATCCATAGCTCCCTGATTTCCGGCCTGTGCCATTTCACGCTGTTTAGCTTTTTCCCAAGCTTCACGATATGCACTTTGTTTAGGTTTACAAGAAGTAAGACCTCCAACAAGAAGTAGTCCTGTAATGGCAATGATGATTCTTTTCATGTTCTTATTCAATTTGGTTTTTACACTCACAAATGTAAGAAAATAAGTCAGATTATTCAAATAGTAGTCCGCAATCTATCTACTCTTTTCGCCATACCGATTGCCCTCGCAATGCTAACAAATGAGTAAAAAAGATATAATCTCTAAAACCGACTATCCATTAAGCCTCTTTTTCCTCTTCCTGCTCTTCAAACGTGGTGAATCCATCCTTTACAAGTGTGTTGTACCAAAGTACAACCTTTCTGATATCTGTGGGATAGACTCTCTCCTTATCGTAGCTGGGCAACACTTCTTCCATGAAACTTTTGAGAGATTCGGGTGTTGCAGCGATGTTTTCAGCGTCCAACTCTTTACCGCTCTGCTTTTCAAAAATAGTAGTGAGCAGTGTTCTGAGAGGCAGATCGCCCTCTTCGGTGTAGATGGAAATATCGTACAGGGAAACAACTTTATCTTTTGGGAAAAGCTGACGCTTCACTTTAGTGGTAAGATCTTGAATGACTATTGGAGTTCTGTTTCCGGTCAAGATTTTGAACAATCCCGGTTTACCGCTTATGGAGAGAATTTGTTTCAGTGACATTATTCTTTCTTTTTAATGTTTTATTAGGTGATAATTAAGTTGAATATCTCTTCCCACTGTTCTATAACAGAGTGTGGGGAATAGTTTTTTATTGTGTATAAGGCACGAACTTTTGCCGTTTCTATTTCATCGCTTTGCGTTCTGATACGTCTTTCTACTTCTTCTTTCGGCATCTTATTGCGGAGCATCACTCTCTCTGTTCTTACTGCTTCCGGAGCATCAACCAGAATAACGGCATCACAAAACCGGTTCATTCTGCTGGAGTAAAGTATGCCGGACTCCATCCCGACCCATTCGCATGGAGATTGTGCCTTCCAAGAGAGAAACTTCTCCTCTACTGCCGAATGGATGATCCGCTCCATTTCTATCTTTTTAACAGAAGGTGTCCCGAAAATGATTGAGCTTAGAAAAGGTCTGTCTATCTCTTCCTGCTCGTTCAAAACGGATCTGCCGAGTAGTTTTTCCAGCTGAGCCGCAACGCCGGAATCGAAATAAACAGCTTTTGCAACGCTATCGGTATCGAAAACAGGGATACCATAAAGAGCAACAAGCCTGCTTAGAATGCTTTTTCCACTGCCTATGCCGCCACAGATACCGAGGACACGCGTCTCTTTTTTCATTCTTGTGCCTCTTTTTCTTCCAAAAGATACTCCACAGTGGTAGGGTCGGTCTGGATCATCTGCACGTAAAACGGCTTCTGATGTATGATTATATCCGCCTTTCCCGACCTGCTGCCTCCCAGCTCTGCCTTGTCTATCGTTACCACGATATCCTTTGGAGAGAGCTCTTTGAACATATTCTCCGGAATAAAACAGGTAACACGGATAAAAGAGGGAAACGTACGCACGTAGAAAGGAAGCTCCTCATCATTCATGGAGATAGGCACTTCAAACTCTTTCTGAACCAGTTTCTGGGTGTGAGCACAAAGCGTTATCTCATTGGGAGTAATGGTGATTCCGTTGCGAGAAAGGAGTCGCACCGTAAAGATGGTGGAGTCTTTGACATTGCTGAATACGATCGTATCTGTTTCCACCTCTGTCAGGAGATCCAAAAGATGCTTTCCACCATAGACGATAGCCGAGGTCTGACTCATGGAGACAGAGTCCAAAATACTTCCTATCTCCGGTTCTATCTTCGTGGAGAGCTTTATGGGAAGCTGCTTCTTAGCCTTTGCGGTATAGCTGAACCCGATGCTTGCAGGCACAATGCGGTCTATTCGGGACGATGACAGTGCTTGCGAATAGATCAACTTCTCCAACTGTTCGGCAGATATATCCACAGCACCATATCTTTTCTCGGAAAACTCTATCGGCAAAACGATCTCCCGTGCTCTCTGAAGCCATATATATCTCAAGAAGGCACTTCCCGTGTCCGTGATGGTTACGGTTACGGTTTCGGGAATAGGCTCCGAGAGAGAGATGTCGGCAGGTATTTCCGGAGCAACGAGCTTGAAAGTAACATTATCCGTATAGGTGTCCTGCACTGCCCGTATAAACCAAAAAGCAAAACTAAGCACAAAAAAGAAGAGGTATGCCATCAGTTTACGCATACCTATGCGCCCAAGAAGGGATTTGATCTTCTTCGATAACTTTTGCCTGCGAGACATTACTCTTTCCCGATGATCTCTTTATTGCTTATTTTTTCTTCTCTTCTACCACAAGAGGAAATATGCTGGAGAATGTTACACGCACCTTTACGCCTTCGGCTATCTCCACAACAACGTATCCGTTTTCTTTGTTTATCTCCTTAAGTGTACCCATGATGCCGTCCGAAATGATCACTTTGTCTCCGGTCTTAAGGCTCTCTCTCTGACGCTGTACCTCTTTCTGACGCTTGCTGTTGGGACGGATGATGAAGAGCCAGAAGACGAGCACCATCACACCTATAAAGATAAACTGCATATATGAGCCGCCGGCAGGTGCTGTTTGTAAAAATACCATGTTCATAGTTGTTTGAAGTTATTTGAAAGTTAAAATTGTTTTTCTTTTATTCCGAACGTCCCAAACGGTTCATCATGCTCCGAGAATGCGTCCCTCTGCTTTCAGATCCATTATGGCTTGATGCAGAATACCGTTGATGTAGTTCGTGTTGTTCGGATTGCTATAATACTTAACGAGGTTAAGGTACTCGTTCATCGTCACGCTGGTTGCTATGGTTGGGAAGTGTATCGCTTCCGTTATGGCGAGTTGCAAGATAAGGTATTCTATCTCGGCGACACGCTCCTTGTCCCAGTTGCGGAAGTATTTGCTAATGAGTGCTCTATACTCTTCCTCGTTCAGGATAGCCTGAGAGACAAGCTGTGTACCGAACTCACGCTCCTCGTTGCCGTTATATTGCGGACGAAGAAGCCGTGATAAAGCGGTGTCCTCTTTCATACCATTCACCACCTTTAATACAAAGCTCATCACGATCTCAATATCATCGTTCCAGAAGATAGAAGAGTCTTGCAAGATAGCGAACCACTCATCGTTATCCAAGATGAAGCGTTTGTAGATGCGCTTCCAGAACTCTTTATGAGAGTCGAAGTCTTCTGCCGGAAGCGGTATGCTATCCTCCTCTTCTTCTCGAAGCAGGAAAGAGAGAATGTTAGAGAAGTAGTCCGTAAACTCTTCCCTTGCCGGAATCAGCGTCTCACACTCTGCAATGAAGTCGGGATCGGCTTCCAAGATTTCCACGTATGGGGAAGCGATGATAATATCCAGCTTTTTGACCAGCTCCATATCCGAAGATCTCTTCTCCAGTTCGATCTCCTTTCTCCTCTCAGCCTTTACTTTCACATAGTATGGCACCAGTACCATCAGCTTGTATAAGTGATAAGATTTGTCCAACGCCATGGTCAGATTGTTGGATGCCACAGAAGCCTTTGTGCCTCCGGAAAGGTAAAAACTGTACAGTATTTGGAGGGCTTTTATACGTATCAGTGTACGATTGATCATATCTATTCTATGAATAAGTTGGCTACAAAAATACGACTTTTCTCACACTATACCAAAGGGAGAAGATCAAGCCATTTCAAAAGAGAAAATAGAGGGACGAAAAGGAGAAAAAGCCGTTTTTACCCGATGCCCGGTCAAAGAAAAAAAGCGGCTTCAAAGCGGAATTTTTATATAAAAACGAATGGTCAAAAATCGGAGCGGACAGCTCCCCAAAAAACCTCCAATCCAAAGAAAGAGATCTCCAATAAGAGATAAAACACTGTCCATCAAGCGCATATAAAACAGCCCATCTTTGGGAAAAATTTTTCTCCAAGCCATTTGATGGGGCTTTTTCGCGTTAATAGCTGTGAATTTTAACACCATCAATCGTAAATAAATCCTAATGCACTTTCGGGACAAAAAACGACAAAAAAGAGCCAAAAACGCATAAAACACTACATATCAACACCATAAGCAAAAATTCTAAACACGTTAATCGAATCCGGTAAACGTATTAAATGAAATCGGTAAACGTGTTCATTGAAAAATTAAACACGTTAAGCCGAAACAATATGCTCGTTTAGTGTTTTCGCTTAACAGCTATCGGAATTTGTGTTAATAAAACAGCTCGAATTTAACAATTCGGTCGTGCTCTGAAAACGCCCCCTCCGATCAAAATAGAGAGCAGAAAAAAAGCGGGCATTTTTCGGGATGGAATATACAAAAATCGGCTTCTCAAAAAGAGCTGTATGGGCTCCTCCGAAAAGAGAAAATATCCACACCATTTTTTGAGCACTCTCACCGGCTCCTCTACCTCTCTTCCTCAAACTTGGAAAGCTATATGAACGAAGAAAACACTTTTTCTGTATATTTGTCTCAAAATTAAAATCATAGACTAACATGACATTGAAAAAACTAATCAAAGAGACCCACCTTTGGCTTTCGCTACCGTTCGGAGTGATCATTTCAATCATTTGTTTCAGCGGAGCTATGCTGGTATTTGAAAGAGAGATTACGGACTGGTCGAATCCGCAAATATGCAAAGTAGCCGAAGTGAAAGCAGAGACTTTGCCTATGGATTCGCTTATGAACCTGGCACAAAAGAGTCTGCCCGAAGGAGTAAAAATCACTTCGCTTCGCATCTCATCCAATCCGAAGAGAAGCTACGAACTTGCCATTTCGGAGCCTCGCCGTACTCTGCTGTTTATAGATCAATATACGGGAGAGATAAAGGGCCTTATAAAACGTCCGGCCTTCTTCTATACCATGGTGAAGCTTCACTATACACTGCTGGATAAAGTAGAGAGCAAAGATGAAATCTTCTGGGGCAACGAACTTGTAGGTATCAGTACCATCGTGTTTGTCATAGCTCTTATTACGGGTATTGTTCTCTGGTGGCCTCGTTCGAGGAAGTATCTGGCAAAAAATCTAAAGATAGTTGTCGGGAAAGGTGCATGGAAGTTTTGGTATTCGTTTCACAATGCAGCAGGGATGTATGCCCTTATCTTCCTTCTTGCCATGGCTCTTACGGGGCTGAATTGGAGCTACTCGTGGTATAAGAAAGGATTTTACGCCGTTTTCGGTATGTCTCAACAGCCGTCGGAACAGGGCGGTAACAGACATGGAACAAGAGGTGATAAAAAAGATGCCGAAATCTCTCCGGAAAATCCATTCATTGCATGGGAAAAAGCTTACAAGTCTGTATTGGCAGAAAATCCTAAGCACAAGCAGATCAACGTATCCGATGGTTCTGTCTCTGCCATAATAGGAGAATTCGGGAATGCTAACGCAGCCAACAAATACAGTTTTGACAGAGAGAGCGGAGCCATAACGGAACGTAACCTCTACAAAGATGTACCCAAACAGAACAAGTTCCGCAGCATCATCTACAACGTACACGTAGGAAGCTGGGGAGGAACGATAACAAGAGTACTCACAGCCTTGGCTGCTCTCATTGGTGCCACCTTACCTATTACGGGATATTACCTCTTCATCAAGAGAATGATCGTAAAGTATCACAAGCGCAAAAAGGGTGTTACCAAAGTGTAAGTACTCTCCTATCTAAGAAAAATAGAAACAGAGTTCTTGCCAAAGCGTGGCAGACTCTGTTTCTGTCGTAATAAATGACAACACGTTACAGAATGAAAATACTGGTTTCTTGGAGTGGAGGTAAAGATTGTATGCTGGCTCTCCATAAAGCTATACAGACTCACTCTCCATCGGAAGTCTATCTGCTGAATATGTGCGATGAGGATGGTTCCATGTCTCGTTCGCATGGATTGAGTGCTCTGCTTATGCAAAGGCAAGCAGAAGCAATGGGTCTCCATCTTCTGCAAATAGCGGTACAACGAGATGGCGGAGGGTATGAAGCCTCTTTCAAAAAAGGTGTCGCCGAGCTGATGGTCAAGGGCGTTACGCATGGTGTCTTTGGGGACATCTATCTGGAAACCCATCGCTCATGGGTGGAAAGAGTATGCCAAGAGTGCGGCATCACCCCCATATTCCCTCTTTGGGGGATGAAAAGCGAAGAGGTGGTGCGTTCGCTGATAGACGAAAAGTTCAGAACCACCATCGTATCCATACGCAAAGGCAAGCTTTCGCCCGAAGAGTTCTTGGGAAAAGATCTTTCTCATCCGCTCCTCGATACGCTTAAGGTCATGCCGGGAATAGATCCGTGCGGAGAGAATGGAGAGTACCACACTTTTGTTTACGACGGCCCTCTGTTCCAAAAGCCACTATCTTTCCGGATAACAGGTCAGACCGAAAACGATAAACACTACTTTAACACACTTCAACTCTTATGATTCGGCTTCGCAAACAGATACTGCTATTGTTCATAATATGCAGCTCTCTCCTCTCGGTTATAGCTCAAAAGCCTGTGAGAGTAGTCTCTCTCGTCCCATCGGTAACCCAGAGTATCGTAGACCTCAAGGCTGAAAAATATCTGGTCGGAATCACTTCTTACTGCAATGTTCCCAAGGGAGTAAAGGCTGAAGTGGTATCTTCCGCCGTAAAGATGAATGTGGAGAAGATCCTTCGTCTTAAGCCTGACATTGTCTTTGTGTCGGGGCTCACCAATGCGAAAGATATGGAAACGCTGAAACGGATGGGAGTAAAGATACAGATGCAACCCACTCCGAAAAGTTATGCAGAGATTTGCAGCCAGTTTCTCCAACTGGGACGCACCTTGGGCTACACGGAGCAGGCGGAAAAAATAGTAAAGGAGAGCCAAAAGGTGATCCAAGAGATCCGCGAGAAAAGAAAAAGGGAGAAAACAAGGCGCTCTAAGGTTCTCATGCAGATTGGAGCCAATCCGATCTTCGCGGTTCTTCCGAATACATTCATGGCAGACTACCTCTCTTTTCTCGGCGTGGAGAATATAGCCGAAAAAGAGACCAAAGGCACTCTGACGAGAGAGTTTGTTGTGGCTAAGAATCCGGACTATATCATAGTGGTAACAATGGGAGTAGTGGGAGAAGAAGAGCGAGATACATGGCTAAAACATAAGACCATGACCGCCACGAAAAACGGACATATATATATCGTGGACTCTACAATAGCGTGTCAGCCATCCCCTATCGCATTCAAAAAGACACTCGAAGTTTTGGACAAGTATATCAGATAACAGAAGATGAAAAACAATTTCGGACTTATACACATATATACCGGAGACGGGAAAGGTAAGACAACAGCAGCGATAGGACTCGCTACTCGCGCATTGGGCGGAGGCTTTAAGGTGTGCTACTGCTCCTTTCACAAGCGCCCCGAAAAGTATGGATACACAGAAATGGAGAGCTTGAAAAAATTGGGAGCATCCGTCTATAACTTTGCCAAAGGACACCCACACTTGGATAAATCAATATCTCCCGGAGCCGTTGCACAAGAGGCAAAAGAAGCTGTGAACTTCCTTAAGGATCTTGTCCGACACGAGATATTCGACCTTCTTATCATGGATGAGATACTCATTTCGGTACGAGATCACTACATAGAAGAAGAGTTGCTGCTCGACTTTATAAATTCTAAACCCGAACATCTTGAACTGATACTCACCGGAAGAGGTGCTACGGAAAATCTCATGGAGCTTGCTCACTATGTTACCTACTGCAAGAAAGTGAAACACCCTTTCGATAGTAAGATACGCTCTCGAAAAGGGATAGAATATTGAATACCCGTATGCGAACAGCGAAGTATGGCTCAACCTTTGCCATCCCGATCCTTATTGTAAGTCTTGTGGGAGTACTGCTACTCTCTCTGAGTATCGGGGAAATCTCCATTCCTTTTTGGAAATGGAAAGAGATATTGCAGGATCCGGACAGTATGGAGTATGGCATTCTTACTTATATCCGACTGCCCCGCGCTCTCTTGGGATTGGCTGTGGGTGGTGCCCTGTCCCTCGCCGGAGTGGTGCTGCAAGGGATATACAGGAATCCGTTGGTAGAGCCTTACACTTTAGGAATATCGGGGGGAGCATCTTTGGGAGTAACTTTTGCAATTGTCTCCGGACTGCATGCCGTTACGATACTATTCTTACCGCTTGCCGGATTTGTCGGTGCTCTGCTCACAATCTTTCTTGTCTATACTCTCAGCTTGCAGCGTGGTTACCTCAGCATTACAAGGATGCTTCTGATCGGTGTCATGATCAGCTTTATCTCCTCTTCCCTAATGATGTTCCTGATGAGTGTTACGGATGTGGAAAACATCCACGGGATAGTGTTCTGGATTATGGGATCTCTGAATGAAAGCAATGCGATGCTGTGGGTCTCAATGCTTATTCTGTCCATCCTCTCTTTGGGTATCACCTACCTTTTTACCACGCCCCTGAATGCTCTAAGGCTTGGAGAAGAGAAAGCAATGCACCTCGGCATCAATGCCAATACCACTATACGTATTCTCTTTATAACCACTTCGCTCCTCACCGGTGCCTGTATTGCTGTTGCGGGAGTGATTGGATTTGTCGGATTGGTTATTCCTCATATTGTCCGACTATGGGTTGGTACGGATTATCGTAAACTGCTCTTGACATCATATTTGGCAGGAAGCGTATTCCTTATACTCTCTGATGTTGTTGCCCGAACGATAATAGCCCCCAATGAATTGCCTATCGGAGTGATAACCGGTATCATTGGAGGAGCTGCCTTTATATTGATTCTGGTAAAAAGCAGACACGGCAACAAATAGCAAAAAGCTTGCTGATGGTATAAAAACACAGATCCGATATGGAAGGTTTCCATATCGGATCTGTGTTTTGTGTGTTTTCTGGTTTTAATTCTAAAGGTTAGTCATCGATTCTTACAAACTGTCCGTTTCTGTCGAAATAGATTTCAACATCATCACCTCTGTGCATGATTTCTACCTTATATCCGTTGGATTTCTTTTCAACAGTAGAAATATAAGCTCTTGGAAACCTTGCACTGATATAGTTTCTGATATTGGCAGGAAGAGTTTCGATGAATGAGTTTGGCAATGCACGCTCATCTCCGCCTACTTCAATCCACTCGCCATTGCTGTTAAAGTTAATGTCAACACCATTTACAAGATCTACATCGTACATAGTAACGTAAGGATTGTTGCTGCGACGCTTAATCTTGATCTCTTTGATACGTACGTTAGGGAAATGAGTAGCAAGGAAGTCGTTTGCGATACGAGGGAGTCTGTCGTCTACAATAGGAGCATCGCCTCCGTTACCCGGATTGTTTCCGCCTTGATCATTATCCGGACCTATCAAAGAACCGTTTACATCGAAACGAAGTTCAACATCATTCGCCAATTCCAATTCAAATCCGTAAGTCTTTTTCTTTAGTTCTACGATGAAAGTTCTTGGGTAAGTTCTCTTGACATACTCAGAGATACTTGCAGGGATAAGTCTCATGATAGACTCCGGAACCGGTAGATAGTAATCGTCATCTCCCTCTACTTCGATCCAACGATCTTGTCGATCAAATACAACTTTATAGCTCTTGAAGTATCCTTGCTTCAGATAAACTTTCTTTCTGATCTGACCTTTTTCACGTTCGATCTTGGTATAAACGATTCTGTATCCTGGAAAGTGAGTGCTCACAAACTGCTCTATTGTAGTATTTGTATCGCCTTCTCCCGGATTAGGATTCGTTCCTTGAGAATTATCGTTAAGTAATGCTCCGCTTTTGTCAAAGAGCAACTCTTTGTCATTCACAAGCTCAACCTTGAAGCCGTAAGCCTTTCTTTCTATCTCCTGCAAACCGATGTTAGGATAGTTTGTATCTACATACTGTACGATAGCAGCAGGTAGAAGTCCGAGTAGATTACGTGGAATAGGGCGACCATCTATAAGACTTTCAATCTCTATCCACTGACCATTTCTGTCAAATTCGATCTTGACATTATCTGTAACAATAGTGTTGTTTTTCTTTTTCAACACTCCTGCATAAAGAGCACCGAATTCATTCTCTTTCTCTCTCTTTACCACTTTCTCGACGGTATAGTCTTCAAAGTAAGTGGAAACAAACTGAGAAGCACTCTCAGGCAGTCTTTCTGTTTCTTCTTGAACTATAGGAAGATCTTGCTTAATGTCTTCATTCTTCGTACAAGAAGAGAATACCAATGCTCCTCCAAGAGTTGCAGTAAAAAGTATAAATCCAATCTTTTTCATTTCTTTCTTCATGGCATATAGTTTTGATGATTGTACTGCAAATATCGAAACGAAACCTGAAAAGAATCTGGAATGAAATAAAAAAGTGAGATTTATATTGTTTTCATTCTATATAGAGGATTACACCTGCATTGTTCCCCATCAGAAAGAGATCTTTCTATACTTTATTCTGACGAGAGAGCTCGAAACAGTGTCTGCTTTGAGCGTCAAAATAGTAAATTACTTGCAGATGTTCTACCTCGCAGATAGATTTAACCAAAGCCAATCCCAAGCCTAAAGAGCCTTGTTTCTTACTACCCTGATAGAATTTATTAAAGATCTGAAGAGGATCTAATGGTGTATCTACTCCGCTATTACGGAACACAATCTTATTATCCGAAAGTTCAACCACAAACTCCCCCGCCTGTATGTTGTGCACATAGCCGTTCTTAATAAAGTTGCCGATAAGGATAGAGCCCAAGGTTTCATTCATTTCGGTTCGAAACACACCGCTCTCCACAATCTTCAAAGATATACTCATGTGTTCATAAGCATCCGAATAGTTCGGTAGCATTTGATGAACAAGGGTATTGAAGTCCAGCTCTTTTTTCTCCACAAACTGATGATTGTCTATCTTGAACAAGAGCATAAGAGCTTTGTTTAGCTTGGAAAGATAATCCAACATCTGCTGAGTCTTTGCAAGTTCAGCCAGCTGTTCTTCAGAGAGTGTCTCGTCTTCCATCAGCGTGTCTATGCGATTAAGGCAAACGGCAATAGGAGTCTGCATCTCATGTGAAGCATTTCCGATAAACAGCTTTTGAGACTCAAACAGCTCCTCTGCCCTCTCCATGTTACGCACTGCTGCCTTATTCAGTTTATCAAATTCCAATATAATGGTCGGATTGTTAAGAGCCGGATTAGCCTCTCCTACTTTATATCCATCCATCCAAGAGAGCAATCTGTACAAAGGTCTATTGATTCGCTCATAGATCCAGATATTTACGGCAATGATCGTAAGCAGAAGACATATATATAAGAATATGATCCACGAAAGTATGGACTCTTTAAGGTCGTGCTTTTCCACGGTTGGGGTATAAACATCCAAACGATAATATTTCTCTCCCATGCCCTTGTGATAAACAGCCGAACGCACTCTGGCAGGTTCTGTTTCCTTTTTAAGCGGAAGATAGACCATCGTATCTATATATCTCACACGCCGTCTATTCAGTGCTTCCTCCCTTGAAATCTCTTTCAAATAGTACTGATTGTTCGAGTTTGTACTCACTGTCGGAATACTCTCTCCTGCGAGAAATCGAGCCATGATAAGCTCCGAATAGTCGTCCAAAGAGTCATCAATCTCATCGTTCAACTCATCTATCATCGCAGCATAGAAGAGTCCAGCCCATATCGTAAGGATGATACTCAAAGAGATAGATAGCCTTATAACAACCCGATAGATAAGTTTCATAAGAGAAAGGGGCTTATTTGTTGTACAATTTCGATACCGCTTCCCGGATCTCCTCTACGGTAGCAGTGGCAGGAAGAGAGTCATAACCGATCCGAAAAGAACACCCTTCCCGAAAAAGAGAACACCCATAAGCTCCATTCCCTCTCAGCAATGTCCCGGAAAGACAAGCCGGACAGACCACCGAAGTATCTATGCTTTTATAGGCATTATCGGCGGACTTCATGATGGAAGAGCCGTAGATCACCTCTTGGACAAGGTCTTTTACCAATACTTTCATCTCTTCCATGAAAGTATGAGGAGAGTATTTCCCTTTGTCTATAAGCTGCAGCTTGTACTCCCATTCGCCTGTCAGACGAACGCTTTTCAGAAGATCGCTCTTGATGATCCGGATGAGGGCTATTCCTTTTGCCGTCGGAATCAGATTCTTTCTCTTCTTCTCCACATAGCCGCGCTTTTGAATGGTTTCGATGATAGCAGATCGAGTAGAAGGTCTTCCGATACCTTTCTGCTTCATGGCCTCTTTCAGCTCTTCGTCTTCAACCAGCTTTCCGGCTGTCTCCATGGCATTCAGCAGAGTTGCTTCCGTATATGGTTTTGGCGGTTGAGTCTGTTTCTCCTGCAAGTCCGGCTTATGAGGACCTGACTCTCCCTCAGTAAAAACGGGCAGGATACCTGTTTCCTCTTCATCTTTTACAGACTCCTCCTTATCTGCCGGAGAGTCTGCAAAGACCGCTCTCCAGCCTAAAGATGTGATCTCTTTGCCTGTCGCACGGAATGGGATAGAGGCTACCTCTGCCGATATAGTGGTATTTTTGATCTCTGCATCCGGGTAAAAAGATGCGATGAAACGCTTTGATACAAGATAATAAACACGCTCTTCGTTTTCATTCAAGAAGCGTGGAGTCTCTCCGGTAGGTATTATCGCATGGTGGTCTGTTACCTTACTGTTATCCACAAACTTCTTATTCTTCTTTAGTGCTTTACCCAATAGCGGAGCGACAATATCTCTCAAATCCGGAATGTTTGCAAGGTTCTGAAGCACGTTCGGACACTTGGAAAAGATGTCGTCGGTAAGGTATGTCGTATCCACACGAGGGTATGTAAGCAGCCTCTTTTCGTACAAAGATTGTGCGCATTTCAGTGTATCGTCTGCCGTCAAACCCCATTTCTTGTTACACTCTATCTGCAGAGACGTAAGGTCGAAAAGGCGAGGAGGTCCCTCTTTGGCAGCTTTTTTCTCCACTTTGGTTACGCGAAGCGGTTCGGAAAGGATCTGTTCGAGCACTTTCTGAGCCTCGGATGCTTCTTCGTACTTCCCTTTTGTGGAGTTGAACAGAGTATCTCTGTATGTTGTCTTTATCTCCCAATAAGGCTTCGAGACAAACTGCTCAATCTCCAGATGACGCTCCACAAGCAGAGCAAGAGTAGGCGTCTGCACTCGTCCTACGGAGAGTATTCCTTTCTCGTGAGCCGGTTTGAACCGTTGGGTGTACAGGCGTGTGGCATTGAGACCCAGTATCCAGTCGCCCACTGCCCGGCTTAGCCCTGCCATGTAAAGATTCTGGTAGTCGCTCTCAGGCTTGAGGTTTTTGAACGCTTCCCTTATCGCCTCCTCCGTCATGGACGAAAGCCAAAGTCTCTTTACGGGGACTTTACACTCTGCCAACTGGAGCACCCATCTCTGTATAAGCTCTCCCTCCTGTCCGGCATCACCGCAGTTTACAACCTCCGATGCCTGTGAGACAAGATGCTTGATGACATTGAACTGTGCCTCTATCCCTCTTCCTTCTATCAGCTTGATACCGAACTTCTCCGGAATCATCGGCAGCTGCTCCAGAGACCACCGCTGCCATTCCGGCTTGTAGTCGTGTGGTTCTTTGAGAGTGCACAGATGTCCGAATGTCCACGTAACGCAATAGCCCTGCCCTTCAAGGTAGCCATCACGCCTTTGTGTGGCTCCAAGCACGGCGGCAATATCCCTTGCGGCAGAGGGTTTTTCGGCGATACAGAGAATCATCTTTACTTATATGTAGAATATATTACGAGAGCATACTTGTCTCCAAAGGTACAAAAATGGAATAGAATCCACTTTTCACTCCTCTTTTATCCCCTCTGAAAGTAGTGCCGATATTATTCTTTGTTAATCTCATTGGTACGAATCAGGTACCTTGCTAAACAACCATAAAGATGGGGATAACATAGTTATTAAATGCTAAAAACAGGTCTTTACTATGTTAAATCTATCATTTTATTTGCTTACTTTGCATCCAATCGATCAAAAGAAAGAGTTGAAATCTATAACATACAACAAAAACACATAACTAAGAAAAGCTTTAATCATGAAGACAAACACCAAATTTGTTCTTGCCATCATCGGATCTTCCTGCCTCAGTGCGGTATTGGCAGTGGGCTTATATGCGGGATATACAGGTCTGAGAGGGACACACGTGGGAGACTCTCACGCTATCGGAAACAGCCGAACGCCTTCAGCTGCTTTTGAAGGTAATATGCAGCAGGTGGCACTCGCTCCTGCCGGACTGCCCAAAGACTTTGTGGAAGCGGCAGAAAGGAGTGTGCACGGAGTAGTGCATATCCGTGCAGAACTTTCCAGAAACACTTCTCGTTCCGGTCGCAGAGCACAAGAAGAGTTTATAGACCCGTTCGAGTTTTTCTTCGGTCCGGGACAAGGTTCTCGTCGAATACAGCCACAACCCTCTTATTCCATGGGATCGGGAGTGATTATATCTTCCGATGGATACATCATAACCAATAACCATGTGGTAGAAGGCTCGAACAAGCTCACCATCACACTCAATGACAACAAGGAGTACAACGCTTCGATCATCGGAACGGACAAGGCTACCGATTTGGCTCTTCTCAAGATAGAAGCCAAAGATCTGCCTGTAATCCCGTTCGGAGACTCCGAAGCACTGAAAGTGGGAGAGTGGGTATTGGCTGTCGGAAACCCTTTCAATCTGACCTCTACGGTAACTGCCGGCATCGTGAGTGCGAAGGGACGAAACGGTATGCCTTCCGGCAATCTTCAGCAAATCTCTTCGTTCATCCAGACGGATGCAGCGGTAAACTCCGGTAACAGTGGTGGCGCTCTCGTCAATACACGAGGAGAATTGGTAGGAATCAATACCATGATTTACTCTCAAAACGGACAGTTTGCCGGCTACTCCTTTGCTATTCCCGTATCCATTGCCTCCAAGGTGGTTACAGACCTCAAGCAGTATGGAGCGGTACAGCGTGCGATACTCGGAGTGGTCGGAAGCAATATAGATTCGGACTCTAAAGAGAAGTTCGGTCTCAAGGTTTCCGAGGGAGCGGTAGTGCAGGAGTTTGCCGATTTCAGCCCGGCCAAAGCGGCAGGTGTTCAGGTCGGGGACGTCATCACAGAGGTTAATGGTGCCAAGATTCGCAGTATCTCCGAACTGCAAGAGCAGATCTCCAAATATCGTCCGGGCGATCAGGTGAAGCTCCGAATAGATAGAAAAGGTAAGGGTATGGAGCTGAATGTTGCCCTTAAAAACAGCAAAGGCAACACGGAAGTGGTAAGAAAAGCCTCTTTCGACTCGCTTGGTGCTGCGTTCAGAGCACTTTCTGCCGAAAAGAGAAAGAGCCTCGGCATAGATTTCGGCGTGGAAGTTGCCGGCGTGGACGACGGCAGACTCAGCAAGGCAGGCATTCGCAAAGGCTTCATCATCCTTTCCGTGAACAATGTTGCAGTGCAGACACCGGAAGACATGGAGCGTATCGTGAACGAGGTAATCGCTTCATCTTCTTCGGACAAAGTACTGTTCATCAAAGGGTTGCAGCCTAATGGCGAAAGAAAATACTTTGCAATAGATCTCTCCTAAACCTTTAGAGGTTCAGGAAAGAGAGATCCTTGACAAGACAGACGGCTCTCTCACAAAGTTTGTCCACCTCCATGGTAGACACCGGCTTTGTGAGAGAGCTTTTTTATACGCACAAATGTAGAAGCATCCGCATCTTAGAGGCCTATTCTTCCGCAGGAGAGAGGTAGTAGATATGCGACCCCTGTCCTCGGCATCGCAGTCTGCCGGAGAGCGCAAAGGCTTTCAGCTCCCGTCCTGCGGTAGAAGCCGAAAGTCCGGTAAGGACGGCATAGACTTTTACTTTCAGAAAACCCTCCTCCCGAATATGTTTCAGAGCAACCGCAAGACGCTCTGCCTCTCCGGTGGAAGCATCCGTATAGATGCGGCTATGCCCTCGTTTCAAGGAGCAGATATTGTTTCCTCTCCGTATAAGTTCCTTATCTGCCCGATAATTAACACCCCTCATCTCTATGCTTGTCGCATTTCGTTTACCGGCAACACTCTCCGGCTCTGTTCCCTCTTTCAGTCCCAAAGAAGCGGAAAATGTACCCAGACCATCCACCTTTACGGAAAAGCCTTGCGCTATAAGGCGGGCAATGCTCTGTGAAAGAGCGGTAACGATTCCTTTCACATCTCCCGGAGTGAAGCTCGAACTCTCACTGATCTCTTTTGCAAGATGTTCCAATCCAAGCTGTTGTATGATGACCATCTTGGGATATTTCACTTGCTTGCCGGTCTTGCCCAGGTCGGGCATCTCTCTCATTCTGTACTCTGCCATGATTGTTCTGTTTTTGAAGTTATGGTTAATGCGATCACAAAAGTAGTTTGCCCTGTTCGGAGGTTCTGCCAAACGCTTCAAAATGTTGCCATCTTCTGCTGTTTTCCGGAAATCTCGTCGAAATTCGTGAAAATTGAGCCTTGGTTTCCACAAGACAAGACTTGACTTCCAAAAACAGAGACACGACCTCTGCAAGTCAAACCTTGAAAAGAAGATCTTTAGCTGTTCGGACAGATTTGTAAACGGATTAAAAACAGTTTCCGAACGGATATAAAAGCTTTTCTTAAACGGCACAGGCAGAAATTTGCCACCCTTCAAACAGGCGTTTTCCCCGTTCATGCTTATCTTTTTCAGGAGTGCAAAAAGGCTCTTCTTCCTCATTGCAAGAGCTTGAAACCAATGTTCGGAATGTTTTTTCCACAATGATCCGAAGCTCCGGTTCGGTAGAAAAAGAGGTTTATCCATACTGCCATTTTGCTTTTGGTTAATTGTTCGTTATTTACTACCTTTGCAGTAATTTTCCCCTACTACGTATAACTATCATTAGATAATGAGACAACTCAAGATTCAGAAGTCTATAACCAATCGTGAAAGTGCTTCTTTGGATAAGTATCTGCAAGAGATCGGACGCGAAGAACTTATCACGGTGGAAGAGGAGGTAAAGTTGGCGCAAGCCATTCATCGCAATGATGAAAACTCCCAAGCCGCATTGGAAAAACTAACGAGAGCGAATCTTCGTTTTGTTGTGTCTGTGGCAAAACAGTACCAAAACCAGGGATTGAGCCTTCCCGACCTTATCAACGAAGGGAACTTAGGCTTGATCAAAGCAGCAGAGAAGTTCGATGAAACCAGAGGTTTTAAGTTTATATCTTATGCCGTGTGGTGGATTCGCCAATCCATTCTTCAAGCATTGGCAGAACAGTCGAGAATAGTTCGTCTGCCTCTCAATCAGGTCGGCAATATCTCCAAGATCCAGAAAGCGGTGATGAAGTTCGAGCAAGAGCACGAGCGCAAACCATCATCCGAAGAGCTTGCAGCAGCACTGGAGATGTCGGAAGACAAGGTAAACGAGACAATGAAAATAAACGGACGACAGCTTTCTGTAGATGCGCCTTTCGTGGAAGGAGAGGATAACAGCCTGCTGGACGTACTTGTGAATGATGATGCTCCTAATGCAGACCGAACTCTGATCAATGACTCTCTATCGTTGGAAATAGAACGAGCTCTTTCGACACTCACTCCAAGAGAGAGCGATATAATCAAGATGTTCTTCGGAATAGGCGGTTGTCCGGAAATGACATTGGAGGAAATCGGTGTTCGTTTCGGGCTTACAAGAGAACGCGTAAGGCAGATTAAAGAGAAAGCCATCCGCAGACTAAGACAGGGCAATAGAAGTGTCCTTCTGAAGTCTTATTTGGGATAAGAAAAAGATTTTTCCCTCATAAACAACCGGAACGGGTATCGAAGAGCAGTCTTCGGTACCCGTTCCTCTATATGGAGGCACGAGATAGAGAAAGCAGACATGAGCTTTTACCTATCCGAATGAAGAGGCAAAATAGCTCTATTCTTCAAAAGATTTAATTAACTTTGGAATGCTATGAAAGGACAAAATATAGAAACAAATATCATAGGCAATGCTTCAGCCAAAACAGGTATAAAGGCTTGGGCATTGCTCTTGCTGTCGGGGCTGCTATTTCTTACTCCGATGAGCATGAATGCTCAAACGCTTGACCAGGTCGGCTCTCTTGCCCAACAAGGGCGGGTAGACGAAGCCGCAGAGGCAGGGTTAAAGCTTCTGCCCTCCTTGAAAAGGAAACCGATGGAGCGTCTGGATGTGGTGCAGATTCTTGTGAAAAGTCATCTGTTCGCACAGGCAGAAGCTCAGCTGACCGATATAAAGAAGAACAGAAGAGCTTCCGACGCCATCAAAAAGAAAATTCAAGAGACAGAA
Organism: Porphyromonas sp. COT-108 OH1349; assembly: GCF_000768755.1. NCBI lineage: Bacteria > Pseudomonadati > Bacteroidota > Bacteroidia > Bacteroidales > Porphyromonadaceae > Porphyromonas > Porphyromonas sp. COT-108 OH1349. The sequence continues at coordinate 25,927 of NZ_JRAH01000020.1, forward strand.
CGGATGATCGAACAGGAAAAGAGAGCGCTGCAAAGCATCAAGATACTCTCTTTGATAGACACGCTGCATCTTTCTGCCTCGGAGATAGGAGACGTTTTGCCGGAAATACCGGCTGTCCAAACAGGGGCAAAGAGTGTTTCGTTCAGAGAAAAGTCTTTCCACATACGCGGAGACTACCGGACCTGGAAAGTGGAAAGAAATCCCGAAACGGGGACAGACCGAGTGGTGGTCTGGTTTGAGTCTCCCGACAAAGAGAGTGGAGACACCGGATACAGCTCTGTACCCGAAGGTCTTCCTACCGATGGAGAGATCTCCTGGCTGTGCCTGATGCCTGACGGACAGACACTCTACTACTCCTATAAGGATACCATTCCGGGGAGCAGAAGCAATCTGTATGTAACCATGTTCCGCGAAAGCGATAACAGCTTCCTGCGCTCCCAAAAGCTCCCGATGCCGTTTAGCAGCTATGCGGATGACATTGCCTACATGAATGATGAAGAGAACGACTTCGCATTCTTCCTCTCCAACAGAAACACCTTGAAGGATGAAGGAGAACCATCATATATATTATATGCTTTCAGACCATCCGAAACAAAGTCGGCTTCTCCGGATACAGATTTTGCAACACTCCGAGAACACCGAATGATGGAGCGTATATCTTGGAGCGACCGGAGAGTATCGCTAAGAGAGGCTTCGGGCAAAAAGAGGGAGAGCTATGATGATACTTCAAAGTCCGAACAACCTCTGTTTTACACTGCATCCGGAAGAGCGGTATATATTTCACACTCTAAGCTGACACAAGAATACAGCAGGACATTGAGAGAGATGCAGAGCGATGCCGAACGGCTAAAGCGTTTGAGGGACGAGTATAAAACGATCTCCAAAGAGAGTCCCCGATATAAGAGCGTGAGCCAATCCATCCTCCATCTGGAGGGGAAAAGGGAAGAGCTGCAAAAGAGACTCAAATCCCTGAAGAACATGATAATATCTTCCATAGAATCGTAATATAAACACCATATCAAAATATAAAGATCATGATACTTCCTGTAACCACTATTCTTATTCTGCTACTGTTCGCACTGCTTGCTGTGGCACTGGCTTTGGCAGAATTGTTCTTTATTCCGGGCTGGGGCATTGCCGGGACACTCTCTGTGGCACTGCTTATATGGTTGCTCTATTTTTCCTATACCATCTCTCCGATAGTGGCTTTATCGCTGCTGTTTCTCAGCCTGCTGCTCTTCTTCATCGGTGCATACTGGATATCGAAAACGAAAACATTGGATAAGATAGGGCTTAGCTCTAAAATAGAAGGTAAGAGTCCGAATGAAGCAGGAAGCGTTGCAGTGGGAATGACAGGCAAGACCACAAGCCGACTTGCTCTCTCCGGAAACATTCTCTTAGACAATACGGAAAAGATTGTGGAGGCTACATCGCTCGAAGGTTTGATAGATGAAAACGAAAGAGTGGAGATTGTTCGCCTCGAAAGTGGTAAGATCCTCGTCAGGAGAATAGCCGATCAACATTAAAAACTCAACATATAAATCATATAACTATGCAAGAAACATTTTATCTCTGGATAGGGGTTGCCTTTGTGGCTATCATCCTCCTTTCCATTTTTCTTATCTATTTCCCTGTGCTGCTATGGATATCCGCACGTGTGTCGGGAGTGAGAATTTCTCTGTTGCAACTCTTTCTGATGCGCATCAGAAATGTTCCTCCTCATGTGATAACGAGAGCGATGATCGAGTCGCACAAGGCAGACCTCCAACTCACACGCGATGAACTCGAAGCCCACTACCTTGCAGGAGGACACGTAGAGCAGGTGGTACATGCTCTGGTATCTGCTTCCAAAGCAAACATAGACCTTCCGTTCCAAATGGCTACCGCAATAGACCTTGCCGGTAGAGATGTCTTCCAAGCGGTTCAGATGTCTGTAAATCCGAAAGTGATAGATACTCCTCCGGTAACAGCCGTGGCTAAAGATGGTATCCAACTCATTGCCAAAGCTCGTGTAACCGTTCGTGCAAGCATCAAACAACTTGTAGGGGGAGCAGGAGAAGAGACCGTTTTGGCTCGTGTAGGCGAAGGTATCGTCTCTTCTATCGGTTCATCCGAAAGCCATAAGAGTGTCCTCGAAAATCCGGACTCTATCTCAAAACTGGTTCTTCGTAAAGGTCTCGATGCCGGAACGGCTTTTGAAATCCTCTCCATAGATATAGCGGATATAGATATAGGTCGAAACATCGGTGCGGTACTGCAAATGGACCAAGCTCAAGCGGACAAGAACATCGCACAAGCAAAGGCAGAAGAGCGCAGAGCCATGGCTGTGGCAAGCGAACAAGAGATGAAAGCTCTTGCCCAACAAGCCAGAGCGAAGGTGATAGAAGCAGAAGCAGAAGTGCCTAAAGCTATCGCCGAAGCATTCAGAAGCGGAAATCTCGGTATCATGGACTATTATCACTTGAAAAATATTCAGGCCGACACTTCCATGAGAGAGAGTATAGCGAAACCGCTTGATGTTAAACCCAAAAATCACGAAAAAGATGCTTAACAACAGTAAGCAGCCTATTCCGCCGTCGGAACTGATCATAAACAGCGATGGATCCATATTCCATCTGCATATGAAACCCGAACATCTTGCAGATAAAGTCATTGTCTGCGGAGATCCGGCACGTGTAGACAACATCGCTTCATTCCTTACAGATATTGAGTGTAATATTAGCAGCCGGGAGTTTCATTCGATTACCGGAAAGTATCAAGGCAAGCGCATCACGGTCTTGTCCCATGGAATCGGTGGAGACAATATAGAGATCGTAGTGAACGAACTCGATATGTTGGCTAATGTGGACTTTGATACCCGTTTGGTTAAAGAGGAATTTCGCAAGCTCGATATTATACGTATCGGAACATCCGGAGGGCTTCAGGACATCTCTCCGATAGGGACATACGTAGCGGCAAAGTATGCAATAGGTTTTGATGGCGTATTGAACTTCTACGCAGGTCGGGATCAGGTTTGCGATTTGGCATTTGAGGAAGAGCTTCTGAAGCAGTTGGACTGGAAAATAAAAGGACTTCTTCCATACGTTGTAGAGGCTCCGGATCCGCTTGTAGACAGAATCTGTAAAGATGATATACTAAAAGGCGTTACCATTGCCGCAAACGGATTTTATGCTCCACAGGGTAGAAAGTTACGCTTTGAACTTGCAGACCCGGATCTAAACAGGAAGATTCAGGCATTTTCATGGAATAACCGGATCATCACAAACTTTGAAATGGAGTCTTCTGCCCTTGCCGGCATAGGGGCTGTACTGGGACACAATGTCCTCACAGTCTGTTGTATAATAGCAGGAAGAAAGGCTCAAAAAATGAATGTCGACTATAAACAATCTTTACAAAACCTTATCCGGATTGTGTTGGAAAGAATCTGATAAAACGCTCAAAACCGAGAGTGGTTTTTGTATATAAAAGAAGGAAAAGCGGTATTCAATTTCAGAATACCGCTTTCCTTTTATATATTTTTACTATCTTTGTACTACACTGAAGGAGTTATCTACTACGATAAACACATTCGTAATGTTCTAAATTTTATAACCATGAAAAGAAAACATCTACTGACCGCCCTTCTGATTGGGGCTTCCGCTTTTGGAATTACAAATGCTCAGGTAAGAGACGTCAGCGTAACCGTTTCTCCCTTGATCGAGTACCAATGGTGGAATAAAAATATCAATCTTGAAAACAATATGTTCTATGGGCTTCGTGCCGGATTTGGATTTGGTCCGCATTTCGAGCTGAGAGCTATTGCCGAAAAATCTTTCGACCTCAAAGGAAAACTTAAAAGTCTCAACTGGAATGTTGCAGACAATCTTGCAGAAAAGTTACCTAATCACTCGTTGGATATCACACGCATTGGAGGAGAAGCCAAGCTCAATATATTCTCCGGCGTATCGTTCTCTCCTTATATATTGGCAGGGACCGGTATTCAGTATTTCGACTATAATCCATTGACAGAAGGCACGGACGCCAGAGCGCATAAAGAGCAACAGATCTATGCCTCTTTGGGTGCAGGTCTCAAGATGAATATCTCTCCGCGCGTGGTCTTCTCTTTAGAAGCGAAGCAGCTACTGTTCAATATGGACCCGACGAATGCGTATCTGAATCCGCATACACAGAACAAGAACGAGTTTTTGAAGAACTATTCTGCTCTTGCATCTCTGGATATATACCTTGGCGGATCCAATCCAAGATTGAACACATCCTTGGACAGACGTGTCCGTGACAGTTATACAGGAGGTTTTGCACGCGGACTCAAATTTGTTCTTGAACCGGGTGTAGCCTTCATGGACTTCAATGAAAACTTCCCGTATAAAGACCAATGGTTTGTGGGAGGTTCTGCCGGAATAGACTTCTCTTCCCTTGTCGGCATACGTGGTTACTACTATCAGGCGACAGAAGAACCGGGCAAACTCTCCACGAAGTTCAATAAAGAGTTGCGCATGTACGGGGCTAACGTGATTGCACGCCTCAATCAGCCTCGCGGCGTTGTACCTTACTTGCAGTTTGGTGCCGGCTATCTCGATGCAAGAAAAGATGAAAAGGAAATCAATCAAACCGATTTCAACAAAAACAATCTCTTTGCACAGGCAGGAGCAGGTATAGAAATCCCTCTTTCTCGCTACTTTGCTCTTTACGGTACAGCCAATGCCATCTTGATGTCCAAGCAGGATGTTTCTCCCGAAAAGATCGTTACGCCTTCTCAAGTAAAAGCCAACATGATGTACACAGCAGGTTTACGCATCAATCTTGGTGCTCCTGTCAAGAGTGCTTCTACGCTTTACGGCTCTGCTTTGGAAAGAGAGAGAGTGAGAAGCAATGCTGAGATCAATGCACTTCGTGCCGAGTATGAAGACAAGCTTGCCGCTATCAACCGACAGCTTGCAGAAGCTCTAAAGGCAGGAGATGACGCACAAGTGGAAACACTTATGGAGCAACGCAAAGAGGTCTTGGAAGAAAAGAGCGTTACAAGCAAGAAGATAGAAACCGTATCTCAACCGAGAAGCAGTGAAACAATGACAGCTCGCGAGTTTGAAGAGCTTGTGGACAGAGTAGTAGAGAAAGTGCTTACACAAAGAAAATCACGTAGAAGCCACGCTGTTTCGGACGCAGATTTTGCTTTGGTTCTATCGGCTCTCCGTCAAGATCAAAGAGGTGTGGCACCATCTTCCAACGATGCTTTGGTAGCCGAGCTTAAGGCTCTCATAGAAAAGATGGACAGAAACTACGACACACTTCTCCGCTCCAACGTGCAGCCGCAACCCTCTACAACGGTTATCATGCCTACACAACCAAGACAGTCCACACCGCTTGTTGCTCCTGCCCAACCGGTGATCATCAATCCGGAACATGCGACACAACCAAATGCCAAAGAGGGACGCCGAGTGATTTCAAAGTCGATGGAGGGAGACGCTTATCAGACTTCCACCAAAACCGCATTCCTCAGATACAACACTTTGGCACCTATCGTCGGAGTAAACTTCGGTGAACAACTTTCAGCCAATATTGGTCTCCGTGCTTACTTGCAAGTGAGCGATACCAACTTTGACTTCGTTCCCGAACTGTTCATAGCATTGGGCAAAAAGACCGGTTATGGTCTTTCCGGTAATGTGATATACAATATATCGCTTCCTGCAGATTCGCCTATCCAACCTTACATTGGCTTTGGATTGGGACTGTTTAAGCAATACGACACGATGAGAGCCGGTAGTAACATCATACTCGGAACCAACCTTAAGGTAGGTGATAACTCTATCTTCGTGGACTATTCTACACGCAACTTATTCCAAAACAACCAGATTACAGTAGGATATCGCTTCGTATTCTAACCCCAAAATTCGATGTTAGATTATGAGAAAAATACTTATAACAGCTATTCTTCTTCTCTCTGTGCCCGGCTTTGTATGGGCACAGAAGAAGGAGGTTGTACACAAAAAAGAGTCTAAAGAGAAGGTTCGCAAGACCAGTGTACTACGTCCGGGAGAGGGAGAAAAGCTTATCCCGATCTCACGCCAACAGGCAGAAATCCTGGTTACGGAGCTTGTAACCGCCGCCCTCAAAAGAGACTCCATCGAATCTCAAAGAGAGTTGGATGCTCTTGTGATGCGCACCAAAATAGAGGCTCTCAAGCGCAAGATGATAGACGAAGCGTTGGCAAAGAGTTACAGCGGACACCTTGAGGCTCGCCTGGATCGCCTTGAAAGGCTCTTACTTCTAATGGTAGCCAACAACAGCAAGCTGCCTCCGCAAGTCCTCCAGACACTTATCTTACCGGAGTCCGGTGCTGCTCCTGCTGTGTTGCCGTCATCGGCACCTGTTATCGTAAACACTGCTCCGCAACCTCCTCGTTCGGTAGTGGAGCCTCCGATACTCAGAGAAGAGAGCCGGATGAAACCCCAAACAGCTCTTCCGTTGGTGGAAGAGAGGGTTTCTGCTCCTGCATCACCTCAAGATCAGAGAGCCGCAAAGGTAGAGCTTACGATTGATGCCAAAAATCTTCCTAAGGATACCATCGTGGAGTATATCCAAGTGGCACAGGCAAGAACGCCTCGCATCTCTCACAAGATCTTCTTCCCCGTAGGTTCGGACAAGATTTCCGGAGAGTACGAGACAGCTCTGAAGCAAGTGATTGTCTACCTGGAAACCTATCCCGACCAACGCATCCGTCTCAACGGATATGCTTCCCCTGAGGGAAATCTGGCTAAGAACAATGCTCTCTCCGCAAAGAGAGTGGAAGCCGTAAAGCGCTACCTCATGGATAAAGGCATAGCACCGTCTCGCATAGATGCTTACATGGGTGGTATAGACAGTGTAACATCCTCTCCGGCACAAGCCAGACGTGTGGAGATTGTCTCTATTGATAACGACTAAAATCGGTCTGATCCGATCTTATATTCAAAGCCCGAAGACTCTCCCATGGAGTTGCTTCGGGCTTTTTCTTGCAAAAACCAATGATGAGAAACAAAATCAAAATAGACCTCTGCATCTCTCCCCTTCTACTCCCTCCCTACTCGGAAGGTGTGGATAGAGTGGTTGTCGTGGATGTTTGGCGTGCAAGCAGCACCATCGTAACGATGCTGGGTAATGGTGCAAAAGCGGTCTATCCGCTCGACTCTCTTGAAAAGGCAGAAGCCAAAGCCGCAATGGGAGAGATTGTAGGCGCGGAGAGAGACGCACGCAGATGCTCTTTTGCCCGGTGCGGCAACTCTCCCTGCGAGTATCAGCCCCATTGGGTGGCAGGCAGATTCATATATTTCACGACCACCAATGGCACTCACGCCTTGGCGGAAGCGATGAAGATAGCAAAAGAAGAAGTACTGGTCGGAGCATTTATCAACATCGAAGCCCTCGCCCGCTACCTTGCCCGGCACACCGGAACGGTACTGATCCTTGCAGCCGGATGGCGAGACAAGATGAGCTTGGAAGACTCCCTGTTTGCCGGTGCGCTGTACAGCTCTCTGAGCAGACTTGCCGACCTCACTCCGCTATCGGACTCCATAAGATCCATGAACACCATTTGGAACGACCACAATGAGGAGTTGGCTCTCTATCTCTCCACTACCGACCACTACGCTCGGCTCGAAGCTATCGGACTGGAAGAAGATGCCGCCTACTGCCTGAAGCAGAGCATTTGGGACGTCGTTCCCGTCTGCCAAAACGTGAAAGGCGAAACCATGATAGTGGATAAGCAGAGACGATAGGCATCAAAGCTGTATGCAAACTTCTTTTATCCTTTTTTGGAAAAGGGCTAAACCCGTTCAAAAGTTTCGCTAAACAGATACAAGGGATAAAAACAAGGCTTGGTCTCCAAAAACCAAACCACAATTTTTGGAGACCAAGCCTTGTTTTGTAGAACTCGAACCTTGATCTGAAAATTTTAACCTCTTTACACCTTTTATTGAACCTTATCGGCAAAACTTCCGAACCCTTTTACCTCTTTTCTCATCAAGCATCATACCCGACCCTCTTGCCGTAAAGAGAAAAAAGGAAACAGAAATCAGGAGAAGCCAGACACTTCAAAACCCTCCGTAAGAGCTGTTTATCGCATTCGGACGACCTATTCGGAGGAGCAGAAAGAGGGTAACAAAAAAGGTGTCGAAGCGTCATCCACCGGGATGTTCTCCGACACCTTCTAAAGAAGTAGCGAGACCGAGAATTGAACTCGGGACCTCATGATTATGAATCATGCGCTCTAACCATCTGAGCTATCTCGCCGTTTGCTGTGCAAAGATAAGTCAAAAGATTTGAACTCACAACACCAATTCCCTATTTTTTCTCTGCAACAGCCATATTCGAGAAGTGATCTGTCATTTACGGCAATGTTTAGAATTTGAATCTCTGCCTGTTCCGCATCCGTTACGATACAGACGGTTCTGTATTGACGACCTATTCCTCACTCTTTTTTACCTTGAGACCATGCTGCTACTAATATCCTCCCCAAAAGAGTTAAAGTGGGAAAAAGGTGCATCAAGACGTTATCCCCCTCGTCTGTCTCCCAAAGAAGCGAGATAAGAATCCGCCAAAACCAGAGCAGCCATAGCCTCCACGATAGGGACGGCACGAGGCAAGACGCACGGATCGTGCCGTCCGGCAATTTCGATCTCCACCTGTTCTCCGGCCTTATTCACGCTCTGCTGTTTCTTTGAAATACTTGAAACCGGTTTGAATCCTACTCTGAAACGGATCACTTCTCCATTGGAAATACCTCCCTGAATACCTCCGGAGTGATTGGAAAGCGTGGCTATGCCACGAGGAGAGTGCGGACACGGCACAAAGGAGTCGTTCTGCTCGCTTCCTCTGGCATGGCATCCGGCAAAGCCGTCTCCCAGCTCGAATGCCTTGCAAGCGTTTATGCTGAGCATCGCAGAAGAGAGTTTTGCACTCAATTTATCATACAAAGGTGCTCCCCATCCGGGAGGAACTCCCCGAATAATGCAGACAATAGTACCTCCAACGCTGTCTCCCTCCTCTCTTGCAGCCTTTATCTCCTCTTCCATTTCACGGGCAGTTTGGGAGAGGGGCGTTCTCACGGCATGAGCCTCCACCTCTTCTTTCATCACAAAATCCAAGTAAATCTGAGGCATGGAGACCTTTCCGACAGAAGCTGTATAGGCTACTATCTCTATCCCCATATCGTTAAGGATCTGCATTGCAATGGCTCCGGCAGCAACCCGAACGGCTGTCTCTCGTGCGGAAGAGCGTCCTCCGCCACGATGATCCCGTACACCATACTTGGCTGTGTAGGTATAGTCGGCATGAGAAGGGCGGTAAACCTGTTCGAGAGAAGAGTAGTCACCGGAACGTTGATCCGAATTTCTGATAAGAAAAGCGATAGGCGCTCCTGTGGTGATGCCGTCCATGAGTCCGGAAAGAAACTCTATCCGATCCTCTTCTTTACGGGGCGTGGTAAGATCCGAACTGCCCGGTCTTCTCCTGTCCAAAGCTTCCTGCACTTCATCCAAGCGCAGTGCCACTCCTGCCGGACAGCCATCTATAACGCCTCCAATGGCTGCGCCGTGACTCTCTCCAAAGGTCGTAAGACGAAAATGTGTGCCTATCGTATTCATGATAATTGCCGTTTAATTTCTGTTTATCAAGGGGAAATTGCCTCTTCTTACGCTTCAAAGATAGCGATATTGAAGAAAGCGGAGAGAGAAGAAGAGATTTTTCGCTCCGACTCTTGCGAGAATAAAAAAGTTGTCTTACCTTTGCAGAGCAAAAGACAAAAGGGTCTCACGATCTTGTCTTATCGGGGTGTAGCGCAGTCCGGTTAGCGCACCTGCTTTGGGAGCAGGGGGTCCCAGGTTCGAATCCTGGTACCCCGACAAATCGAGAAGCTCAATTTCCGCATCAAGGAGATTGAGTTTTTTTCGTATTCTATCCTTTTGAAATGGTCCTGTGTAGGGACATCCCTAACGATAAAAATCGTTATCTTTGTTATTCATATCCACAAAACAGCAGAGATGAAGAAATTTATCGGACTCATAAAACGCTTTGTGCCACCCTATAAGTGGTACTTGGTGATGAGTATTCTTCTTAATATCATATCCGCCATCCTCAATCTTTTCACCTTTGCACTCATCATGCCCATCCTGCGCATACTCTTTAAGCTGGACGCCGGAGTGTATGACATGAGATCATGGAGCGAGCTTAGCCTTGGCTCTATGAGTGGTCTGAAAGAGGGGGCAGAAATACTTAAACACAACTTCAACTACTATCTGACCCAAATGATAGAGACCCAAGGCGGCTCCTATACGCTGATAGTTCTCGGAGTGGCTCTTGTGGTAATGACGGCTCTAAAGGTTGGCACCTCCTATCTTGCAGGGTATGCACTTCTTCCAATCCGCACCGGTGTGGTACGGGACATCAGAAACCAACTCTACCGAAAGATGCTCTCTCTTCCGCTCTCCTTTTTCAGCGAAGAGCGCAAAGGAGACATCATTGCACGCGTGGCAGGTGATGTGAACGAAGTGGAAGTGTCTGTGATGAGCTCTTTGGATATGTTGCTGAAGAACCCGATAATGATCACGATATTCCTCGTAGGCATGATCGTGATCTCTCCTCAGCTTACCCTCTTCGTGTTCATACTTCTTCCCATTGCCGGATATATCATGGGACGAATAGGCAAGAAGCTGAAACGCACCTCCCTATTAGGACAACAACAGTGGGGACTCCTCATGAGCATGGTTGAAGAAATGCTGAGCGGCTTACGCATTATTAAGGCTTTCCGTGCAGAAGATAAGATGGACAGACGTTTCGGTGAATTTAATAACACTTTCCGGAGAACCTCTATACGCATTACTCGTCGCCAGATATTGGCTCATCCGATGAGCGAATTTCTCGGCACGGCAACGATAGCCATCGTATTGTGGTATGGTGGTACGCTTATTCTTGAAGGCAGCGACTCTCTTGAAGCAGCGACATTCATCTACTATCTTATCATCTTCTATAATCTTATCAATCCGGCAAAAGAACTTTCAAAAGGAGCTTATGCCGTACAGCGAGGCATGGCATCCTTAGAGCGGATAGACTCTATCCTCAACGCAGAAAACCCTATACAAGACCCTGCAACTCCGGAAGAGATTACGTTTGACAGGAGTATCAAGTTTGATAAGGTCTGGTTCCGCTACGGGCAATCGTGGGTGCTTCAAGACATAAACCTGGAGATACCGAAAGGGAAAACCATAGCCCTCGTCGGCGAAAGCGGCTCCGGAAAGAGTACGCTCGTGGATCTTCTACCACGCTTTTACGATGTAACGGAAGGCTCCATAAAGATAGATGGCAAGGATATACGTCAGCTCCGGGTGGCAGACCTGCGTTCGATAATGGGGAATGTGAATCAGGAGGCTATTCTGTTCAATGATACCGTCTTCAATAACATTTCGTTCGGTGTGCCTAATGCGACACAGGAAGAGGTGGAGCGGGCTGCAAAGATTGCCAATGCCCATGAGTTTATCTCTCAAATGGCAGAAGGGTATCACACCAATATCGGCGACAGAGGAGGAAAGCTGTCCGGCGGGCAGCGGCAACGCTTGAGCATAGCCAGAGCGGTGCTTCAAAATCCGCAACTGCTGATACTGGATGAAGCCACTTCCGCCCTTGACACCGCCTCCGAAAAGCAGGTGCAGGAAGCATTGGAAAACTTAATGAAAGGACGTACAGCCGTAGTGATCGCTCACCGTCTCTCTACAATTGTGAAAGCCGATATTATATGCGTTTTGAGTGAAGGAAAAATCGTGGAGCAGGGCACGCATCAACAGCTTCTTGCTCTTGAGGGTCATTACTCAAGATTATGCAAAATGCAACAATTCTAATCTATCTTAAACAGCTCCCGATATGGCATTATCAAAGACACGAAAGATATTTGTAGAAACAGCTCGCCAGCTTTTTGCGAAGATTGGAGTAGAGGCAACGACCATGAACGACATAGCTCAAGCGGCAAAAAAAGGAAGAAGAACTCTCTATACCTACTTTAGAAGTAAGGAGGAGATATTTGCAGCTGTGGTGCAGACAGAGTTGGACACCCTTTACGAAGAGCTTAGAGAGTTTTCGGAGATAGATCTTCCTCCCCAAGATAAGCTGGTCCGGTTTGCTCTTCGTCGCTTTCAGGCGATAGATAATATCGTCAAGCGAAACGGCTCTTTGGATGCAGACTTCTTTCGTGACATCATGCTTGTGGAGCGTACTCGCTTGAAGTTCGACATCAAAGAGCGCAGACTGATAGAGAAGATCCTGCAAGAGGGTGTGGATAAAAAGATATATGTGGTACGGGATGTAAAGTACATGGCATACATTATACAGGGTGCTTTCAAGGGGTTAGAGGTTCCTTTTATAAAAGGATTCATTAGTCTGGACAACGAAGAGATGAAAAACCATCTCATCGATCTACGCAAACTCTTCATGAATGGGCTGTGTGGCAACTACAAGTAACAGAAATAACACAACAATAAAACCAATAAACAGATGAAACTTTTAGAAGGAAAAGTAGCTTTAGTTACCGGTGGCAGTAGAGGTATAGGTAAAGGTATTGCAATCGAACTGGCTAAACATGGAGCAAGTGTCGCTTTTACAGGTAGAAGCCTTAACGCCAATACCGAAGCGGTAGAGCAAGAAATAGCAAATCTTGGCGTAAAAGGAAAAGCTTATGCCTCGGATGCAGCAGACTTTACAGCGGCTCACCAGCTGGTGGAAGAGGTTATGAAAGACTTCGGTAAGATAGATATTCTGGTCAATAATGCCGGCATCACTCAAGACGGACTGCTCATGAGAATGACAGAATCTCAGTGGGACGATGTTCTGAATGTGAACCTGAAATCCGCTTTCAACCTTACCCATGCCGTTACTCCCATTATGATGAGAGCGCGTCAAGGCAGTATCATCAACCTCGGATCCGTAGTGGGAATTTCCGGGAATACAGGACAAGCCAACTATGCAGCCTCTAAAGCAGGCTTGATAGGCTTTTCCAAGAGTGTGGCAAAAGAGTTGGGCTCAAGAGGCATCCGCGTCAATGTCATCGCACCAGGCTTTATAGAGACAGACATGACAGCCGAACTTCCGGAAGAATCAAAGAAGCAATGGGTTGCAGGATTGCCTCTTAAGAGAGCCGGTCAACCCGAAGATATTGCAGGCGCAGTAGTATTCTTCGCGTCCGATCTATCCTCATACGTTACAGGTCAAGTGCTTCCCGTTTGCGGAGGGATGGAGATCTGATCTAAAAGATAAGTGTAATGAAGCTTGAGATTCTCTACGAAGACAACCATATCATTGCGGTAAACAAAAAGCCCGGAGATATTACTCAGGGCGACAAAACGGGAGATACCACTCTTCCGGATATCATAATGGACTTCATCAAAAAGAGAGACAATAAGCCGGGAAACGTTTTCTTGGGGGTGATTCACAGATTGGACAGACCCACTTCCGGTGTTGTGCTGTTTGCCAAAACCTCTAAAGGACTTTCTCGTTTCAATCAACTTTTCAGAGAGGATAAGGTTTGCAAAGTTTACCATGCACTGGTAGAGCAACCTCCCGTTCAGGAAGAGAATCCCAAGCTTGTACATTATCTCAAAAAGAACGAAGAGCAAAACAAATCCTATGTCGTAAGTAAGAACAGCCCCGGAGCCAGGGAAGCTGTTCTTGCTTACCGGACATTGAAGCAGGGTACACACTTTACGCTGTTGGAAGTAAAGTTATTCACCGGCAGACATCACCAGATCCGCTGCCAGCTTTCATCCATCGGATCTTCCATAAGAGGCGATCTGAAGTATGGAGCGAAGCGATCCGGACCAAAAGGGAGTATCGGTCTCCATGCACGCACAATCTCATTCACGCATCCGATATCCGGCAAGGAGGTAGCGATTACCGCGCCTTATCCTTTGGACATAGACGGTGCATGGAAAGTGGCAAACGAGAAGTAACAACACATTTTTAAGATGAAGACTCTTCACTTTATAGCTCACAGCACCTGTTTGATAGAGACAGACGAGAGCTTTCTGCTCTTCGACTTCTACAGCTCATCCCAAACAACTCCCACGCTAATGAGGCTTCTCTCTCATGAGAAGCCTCTTGTTGTTTTCTGCACACACTCGCATCACGACCATTATAGCCGGGATATATTCGATCTGCTAACGCCTTTTCATCCCACTTATATCTTTTGCGAACAGGTACGAGAGAGTGTTCCTGCAGATCGGATAGACGATGTGATATTCCTTTCTATCCTTGAAGAGTATGCATTGAAAAGGGTTGGATTATCCCTGAAGGTGTATGGATCGACAGACGAAGGTGGCTCTTTTTACCTCCGATTACGGGATGGATTTACAATTTTCTACGCCGGCGATCTCAACCATTGGCATTGGGATCAAGAAGCCAACGAATACTATCGCTCTCTGTATGCGGCTGCATATAAAGAAGAGCTTGCAAACCTCTCTGCCGATAAGCTTTATCCTATGGATCTGCTCCTGTTCCCTACCGATCTTCGCCTGGGTCCCAACTATCTTCAAGGGTTGGAAGAGTTTCTCCAAACGGTAACCACCACCCGATATTTTGCACCCATCCATTGGAATGGTACGCCTGACAACCTAAAAAAATTGGAGACAATTTCAGAAAAATTCGGGTTCAAGATTGTGGATACATCGCAAGGAACGATCTCTGCAATCCTTAAATAATCCCCGATATCTCACTATTTTATATTATATTTGTATAGTAGAGGTCTCCGATTGGAGCTATCTTATTATTAAAAACACACAAAAACATTACAGGTTATGAGTTTTATTTTATCACTTATTATTGGTTGTGTTGCCGGATTTTTAGCAGGCAAGTTGTTCCGTGATCGTTCTTTCGGAGTATTTATAAACACTCTGCTCGGCCTCGTGGGTGGAGCTGTCGGAAGTTTGGTTTACAGTCTGTTGGATATTCAAGTGGGCGATAGCAATTGGGGACAGTTCGTTATGTCTTTCATCGGAGCTTGCATCATTCTGATTGTAGCCAATATCTTTCGTAAGAAATAAAGGCTTTTCGGACTAAAAACAGAAAAGAGACCTCCCAATAAAGACAAGAAATAAGAAACATGGCACAGGAAAAGATACACCATTTAGCAGAGTTAGCTCCCATACAGGCACAGAAATATGGTTCGGATGCAGCCCTAAAAGTACGTTCGGAAGATGGGAAATGGAGCAAGATCAGCTGGGTTACTCTTAGCGATTATGTACAGAGAACGGCACAAAGTCTCATAGAGTTTGGAGTCGCTCCTCAAGATTGCGTGGGAGTCTTTTCCGAGAACAAAGACAAGGTTGTCTACGCAGATTTGGCAATATACAGCATACGTGGAATATGTGTACCCGTATATGCTACATCCGCTCCGGAGCAACTTCGGTTTATACTTGACCAAACCGGAGTCAAGATACTCTTTGTCGGTGACCAAATGCAGTATAACATTGCTTACAAGATGCTGAAAGAGATAGACTCTCTAAAGCAGATTGTGGTGTTTGAAACCAGTGTGCGCCTTCATCCGGAAGATAGTTCATCACTCTATTTTTCGGACTTCCTGAAGCTCGGAGATACCATCAATGCAGCTGCTGAAGTCAAGGTAAGAAGATCCAAAGCACTTCGATCGGATATTGCGACCCTTATATACACCTCCGGAACAACCGGACTAAGCAAAGGAGTAATCATTACTCACAACAACATCATAATAGCTCTCGAAGGGCACATCATCCGCATACCGGATATGGGACACTCTCATTGGTCTATCAACTTTTTACCGATGTCTCACATCTTCGAGAAGCTCTGGAGTTATCTCTGCCTGCAACGTGGAGTACGCATAGCCATTTGCGACAAACCGAAAGAGATTCTGACCTACCTCAAAGAAGTAGAACCGCACTTTCTCTGCAACGTTCCACGATTCTGGGAAAAGGTGTATATGGGAGTACAGGAAAAGATAGAGACTGCCTCTCCATTTGTCCAAAAAATCTTGAGAAGAGGGCTTGAGATAGGTAAAGAGTACAATCTGAAATACAAGATACACGGGCTCACTCCTCCTCCATTGCTTGCCATCAAGTATGCTTTCTTCAATAAAACCGGCTTTAGTGCAGTAAGAAAAGCAATAGGTCTCTCGCATGGAAAACTTTTCCCAACGGCGGGAGCGGCTCTCCCTATCAAGATCAACGAATATCTTCAATCCATGGGCATTCCGATCGTAGTGGGTTACGGGCTCAGTGAGACCTCGGCTACCGTCTGCTTCTACCCTCAAAAGAGATACATTCTGGACTCTATCGGCGAGACACTGCCCGGTGTTTCGGTAAAGATAGACCCCGATACGGGAGAAATCTTAGTAAAGGGAGGCACCATAACACCCGGATATTATAAAAACCCGGAAGCAACAGAAGCCGCCTTTACAGCCGACGGATGGTTCAAAACAGGAGATAAAGGACGCATGGAAGGGCAGACCATATTCTTTGAAGAACGGCTCAAAGACCTCTTCAAGACTGCCAATGGCAAGTACATATCCCCTCAACAGATAGAGGGCTTGCTATCATCGGACAGATACATAGAGCAGATAACCGTGATTGCGGATAACCGACCCTATGTGAGCGCATTGGTGTATCCCAACTGGAGTGCGGTACGCACGGCACTGGACAAGCGCCAAGTGCCGAACAAAGATCTGTCAGAAACAGATCTTGCAAAGATGGAAGAGGTACACACTCTTATCGAAGGTCGCATAGAGCAAGCCCAACAAGGTCTTGCATCATTCGAGCGTATCAAACGCTTCCATATCCTTTCGCAGCCGTTCTCGATAGAGACAGGCGAGCTGACCAATACACTCAAAGTAAAACGCCGTGTGGTACAAGAGAAGTACGAAAAGGAGATCAGCGCCATCTATAACGGTCAGAGTGCAGACATAAAATAGCATCAGAAGATCCGGTTTATAGGATTTTCGGAGATAAGGCTCTGTATGATTTTGGGAAAAGAGGACACTCCTCCACCCCATCATACAGAGCTATTTTTTGCCCTTATTTTTCATCTCGAAACGGCAAAAAACAGAGTCATTTCAGCGTGCACTTTTATATAAAAACGGAGTGCCGTTTCTCCTCATTTTCAACCTCGTGGAAGAGAAAAAAAAGAGAGCGATGCCAGGAGCAATATAAGGATAAAGATCTCTATTCTGAAAGCAATAATCTGAAAGACAAACTAATACAGAAAATCTCAAAAACGGAGTCAACCCTCCTCTTGGTCTCATTCAAGCCCCTTTTTTGCGTTAATAGAGTTTAATTTTCGGAGTATTCATTGTAAACATTCTATAAAGACAAAATGACTCAAAAAGTGCCCAAAAAGCATAGAAAACAGATAAATCACTAATAATCAGCAAACTAACCAAATTTTCTAAACACTTTAATTGAATCCGGTAAACGTATTAAATGAAATCGGTAAATACGTTTACCGGTTTCGTTAAATACTTTAAGCCGACAAAATATACTGCTTTATCGTTTTGAGTGAACCTGTATCGAAAATAGAGTTAATAAAATGAGGCGAATTTAACAATTCGATCGTGCTCTAAAAACAACCCCTCCGATCAAAATAGAGAGCGACCATTAGAGAGCTGTTTTCAACGGGATGGAATATATAAAAATAGCCTCTCCGTTTCCCCATTTTCGAGTTCCCCAAAAGAGAGAAAACCAGCCGTTGTTTTTCCGAAATATTCTTCTTTTTGGAGAGACTTGTTTTTCAAACGGAATTGAAGTGGTGCCTCTTTTTTATCATAGTTTTGGGAAGACTTAAAGAAATGGTTCCTTTCACCGGAGAGACTCATCCAAGCCAACAGATAATATAGACAACAAGAGAGGCTATCCTCTACCTTCATTTTGGTACGCTCTCTCTATTTCGTTATCTTTGCAGGACGGACATAACATGAAACACATACAATAATTTCTTTAGATTATGGCAACAGAACAGCTACTCCAACTCGTCACGAGTAAAGCTCAGCAATGGCTCACGGACGGATACGATGCGGTAACACAAGCAGAAGTGCGCCGCATGATGGAGTCAGAAGATAAAACATTGCTCATAGAGTCGTTCTATAAAGACCTCGAATTTGGTACGGGAGGGCTGCGAGGCATAATGGGCGTAGGCTCCAATCGCATGAACAGATATACGGTAGGTGCTGCCACACAAGGGCTATCCAACTACCTGAAAAAAGAGTTTGCATCTCTTCCCGAAATTAAGGTGGTCATAGGACACGACTGCCGCAACAACTCTCGTAAGTTTGCAGAGATAGCGGCAGGGGTATTTGCGGCAAACGGCATAAGGGTTTACCTGTTTGAAAATCTTCGTCCTACTCCGGAGGTCTCTTTTGCCATTCGCACACTCGGCTGTCAAAGCGGCGTGATGATCACGGCATCGCACAACCCGAAAGAGTACAACGGCTACAAGGCATACTGGAGCGATGGTGCGCAGATGATTCCTCCGCATGACAAGAACACGATAGCAGAGGTCAATCAGATACGAGACGTGAAAGGGATAAAGTTTGATGGTCCTGCCGACATGATAGAGATATTGGGAGAAGATATGGACAAGCAGTTCCTGAATGCCATCGCATCTCTTTCTCTCTCTCCCGATGCGGTAAGAGCGCACAGCGACATGAAGATTGTCTACACTCCTATCCATGGTTGCGGACAGAAACTTGTACCGGCTGCGCTTCGTGCTTTCGGCTTCAAAAACATCATCTCGGTACCTGAACAAGAAGTTATCAGCGGAGATTTCCCTACCGTTGTATCTCCCAATCCGGAAGAGCCTGCCGCTTTGAAGATGGCATTGGACAAAGCAAGAGAGGTGGATGCCGAGCTTGTTTTGGCATCGGATCCGGATGCAGACCGCATAGGCTCCGCTATTAAGGACAACAACGGAGAGTGGATACTGGTCAATGGTAACCAGACTTGTCTGCTCTATGCTTACTATGCAATAGAGAAACGAAGAGAGAGCGGACAGCTCAAGGATGACCAATACATCGTAAAGACGATAGTTACAACCGATCTTATCCGCACTATTGCCGAAGCAAATAATGTGGAACTGTACGACAGCTATACCGGTTTCAAGTGGATAGCAGACATCATAAGACAAAACGAGGGCAAGAAAGAGTACCTCGGCGGAGGCGAAGAGAGCTACGGCTATCTGTGGGAAGACTTCTGCCGGGACAAGAACTCCGTCTCTGCTTGTGCCATCCTTGCCGAAATAGCAGCGTGGGCAAAGGAGAAAGGTATGACTGTCTACCAACTTCTGGATCACATCTATACCACTTACGGATTCTCTTACGAAGTGGGCGTTTCCATTGTCCGCAAAGGTAAATCCGGTGCTGAGGAGATAGAAGGAATGATGAAGGGATACAGAGAGAGACCTATGAACACCATAGACGGATCGCCTGTAACCGAAATGCTGGACTATGTCGATCTGAAAGGAAGACTGCTCCAACAAAACGAGGAATTCACTCTCGATATGCCGACCACAAGCAATGTTCTACAATATAGAACGGCTGACGGCACAAAGCTATCCATACGTCCTTCCGGAACAGAACCGAAGATCAAGTACTACATAGAGGTACACTTGAAGGTAAAAGAAGGATCAGATCTTGAAGTTATCCGCCAAGAGGCTCGTGCCAAGGTGGAAAGGATAAAGTCCGAACTCGCTATATAATCCGACCTATCTCTTCTGACAATGAAGATAAAAGAGAACCGCCGACAATCTTTGGTTATGGCTCTGAAGACCATAGCCGTAAAGGGATCGGCGGTTCTCTTTATTTGTTGTGCTCTGCTCATCTCTTGTAAAACCTCTCCAAAGGTTACGGGAGAAATCGAAATAGACTTCAACTCCCCCATTGCCGCTGCCACAGCACTTTCTTACGGTGTTGTATTTACCAATGAAGGCAATGGAGAGAGAGCGGCACTGGATTACAATCTCATCTACAACTCCTCTTTCAATCTCGGAGCATACGTTCCTCCCCTTTGCCGATACAGCTCGGTGGAAAAGAGTTTGACTACTCCCAACGGCTACACACTGCCCTACCCGGAGCAGGGAGTGTGTACGGGCTGGGAAGTAGAAAAGGGCAGGCTCGACCTTGTATCGGATAAAGAGCAAAATCATCTTATGAGAGCGGTTCCGATAGCCTCTGATTCCGTTAAGAGTGTTTGCCGTATCCTCTCCAACAGAGCCGATACAAAGTTTTCCGTTGCCGCTGATGACCGGATGACACTTCGGTTCAAAGCTCGTGGGTTGAACAGCCCCGTGACACTGCGTTGCTACATAGAGCATAGAGACTCACTGCGCATCTCTTCTCCCATAGAAGCTATGTGCGAAGGGGGGGATAAGTTCGGCACGTTCTCCAAAGAGCTTAAAGCAGATCTTTCGGCAGATAGTGCATACCTTGTAATAGAGACAACCGGTGCGGTAGAGCTTGATGATGTATCTCTCTTTGCCTTCGGGTACAACAAAGAGCAGGAGTACGCTCTCCCGAAAGGCTCGTTAGAGCTGCTCAAGCAACTCAATCCCTCTTTCACTTCATTCCCCGGAGGAGGTTTGGCAGACGGCTATTATGAAGAGACTTATTACGATTGGGCGTCCGACTCTTCATCCCGTTCTCTTTGGACATTGCAGGGCAACGAGTTCACCCAACAGTTTCTGCTCCCTCACTTCCTCTCTTTAAGCAAGGAAATAAAGAGCATGCCTCTGTACGTTGCCAACTCCGGTATCACCTCCATAAAGGCATTACCCCGACATGAGAGTGTATCCGAACTGCCCAACAGAACCGAAAAGCTGAGGAAAGCAATAGGGTATATTTCCAAGAATACCACTCTTCCCACTCCGTCCGACACCACCCTTTTCTCCAAAACACTACTGCCGAAGATCGTTTTTGGTAGCGGTATGCGGGGAGAGGAGTACACTCGAAGATTCCTTTTGATGCACAATGCTTTCTCACCGGACTCGACCGGCGTGGAGCTTATACCGGGTGGAGTGTTGGAGATATGGCCTACACCCAACTTCTCATTCGCCCACACCACACAGGAGATACAGCATACCGACAGCTTTATAGCCTCTCTCCCTCCGGAACGAGACTCTTTGGTCTATATGAGACAGCCGGAACTTTACGGAGAGATCTCCTTTCCCTCCGTTCTGGAAAACGAACAGGTTCGGTGGCCTCAGCTTGTAGACAGAATGTTGTTGATAATCGAGCTTGAAAAAAGAAGAGAGCAGGTCAAAGGAATAGCCTTTTCTCCTCTCTTTGCGGACAGATTTCGCTGGGATACGCTTCCGTTATTCTACACGCACGGAGGGGTTTCCAAGGGCAGCAGTCTGTATGAACTGCTTCTCCGGACAAGCACAAACAGCGGAAGCAAACTGCATCCCTCTGCCAAGAAAAAGGTGATACCCGACACCATAGACGACCTCCATCTCTCCTGTACATCCTCTGCCGATGATGGAGAGTGCTATATAAAGGCGGTGAATACCACTCGTCACGAACTCATCTATAAGATCAACCTCAAGAACACAAAGCGAGAGTACAAGCATCTGCACATCACAAGATTTCGGCACAAACACCCGGAGTCCGTCCCGCAAACCCCGCAGTTTGAAGTGTATGAGATAGAGAGTGAAACCTCTCTATATGCCGACTCCGCTCTGAAAAACCTTACGATCTCTCCTTACGAGCTGATCATTCTAAAACTATTCTGAATCCCGAAACCACCATGAAGCATACCCGGAGATACGTACAGATATTAACATTAAAGCCCGATCCCGACCTCATCCGCACCTATAAGCAGTGGCACACCAAGGGAAAGATATTCCCCGAAGTGGTGGAGGGGCTTAGAGCCATCGGGATAGAGGAGATGGAGATATACATAGCCGACAATCGGCTCGTGATGATAGTAGAAGCCGAAGAAGGATTCTGTTGGGACGAGGCTTTTGCCACGCTTGCCACCATGCCGAGACAGGAAGAGTGGGAGGCTCTGATGGGACAGTTCCAAGAGTGCAACCCCGGCAGCTCATCTGCCGAAAAGTGGAAAATGACGGAGCTATTCTTTAAGCTCTCCGAAATGTAAGCGGTCATGAAAGCAGGCTCTATCTTCCGAAAAGAGGGACAATCCTATTTCATCCCTTTTCTCATCGTTACTCTCTGCTTTGCCTTATGGGGATTTGCCAATGACCTTACCCACCCTATGGTGAAGGTCTTTTCCAATATCTTCTCCATCTCCACCCTGCATGGCTCGCTCATTCAGGTAGCTTTCTACATGGGCTATATGGTGGCGGCACTTCCGGCAGCCTTTTATATCCGCAAGCGGGACTTCGCTTCCGGCATACGGATGGGGCTTTGGATATATCTTCTCGGCGGACTTCTCTTCCTGCCTGCCGCCTTTTCGGAAAACTTCTATATCTTTTTACTTGCCTACTTTGTTCTCACCTGCGGACTCTCCTTTCTGGAAACCTCGTGCAATCCGTACATCCTTTTGTTGGGAGAGAGCCGTAGTGCGTCCCGAAGACTCAACCTCGCTCAGAGCTTCAATCCCGTAGGTTCGCTGACGGGAATGTTTGTGGCAATCTACTTTATTCAGGGCAGGCTGGCAGAAGTAAGCACTTCCACCGAGACCTTGACCCATCCGGAGCTGTGGATTGTAGTGAAGCCTTACCTGGGTGTTACCGTTGCCGTGCTGGTGATGCTGCTACTCTTTTATGTAGCCAAACTCCCTAAGATAGAGGGGCAAACAAGGAGCAGAGAGAGGGGTGAACCGCTCTTCAAACGCATCCGGACACTGCTATCCATCCCAAGTTACAGGAGAGGCGTTGTGGCTCAATTCTTCTACGTGGGAGCACAGATAATGGTCTGGACCTACATCATTCACTACGGCAGCTTCTTCTTTATGGAAGAAGGTCTTCCACGATCCGTGGCAGAGCAACGGGCGCAAGGCTACAACATCGGAGCAATGATCCTTTTCTGCCTGTTCCGGTTTGTCAATACCTCTCTGATGAAAAGGTATTCCGCCCCGGCTCTACTCCGTTTCTATGCGGCTCTTGCCATCCCTCTGCTCATCGGAGCAATGCTTCTGCCATTCCCATTCGGGCTGTTTGCGATCGTAGCCATATCGCCTTGTATGTCTCTGATGTACCCCACAATCTTCTCCGTCTCCATGGAAGAGGTGAATAGAGATAAAAGCTTAGCCGGAGCTCTTTTGGTGATGGCAATAGGGGGTGGTGCTTTAATCCCTCCACTCCAAGCCGCCATAATAGATCTCCAAAACAGCATCGGAGAGTGGGCTGTAAGGGTATCTTTTGTGGTGCCGGCGGTCTGCTTCATGGTGATCTTCGCTTTCGCCCATTCCCGCCTTAAAGTTCGGAGGTAAAACTGCTCGGAATATCGCTTCGGACAAAGCTCTGTTTTTATATATTTCATCCCGTCCGACCACTCCAAAATTTCCGCTCTCTATTTTGATCAGACCCCTTGCTTTCAGAGGGTGGACAGAGTGTTAAAACAGCCCCATTTCATTAACACTAATTTCGATACAGGTTCACTCAAAACGCTAAACGAGCATATTGTTTCGGCTTAACGTGTTTAATTTTTCAATGAACACGTTTACCGATTTCATTGAACACGTTTACCGGATTCGATTAACGTGTTTAGAATTTTCACTTATAACGCTGAATATTAGTATATTACCCATTCTTCTCTATTTTTGGCTGTTTTCAGGCAGATTTTTGCATTGATTTTCATTAACAATCAAACCGCTCAAAAGGGCTGTTTTTTAACCATAATTTAGCCCCTCAATCCGTCCGGGAGGGAAAAATTTCTGAATTCGAGATATTCCATATAAGTCTGAAAACAAGAAGATTACAGCATCAATTCAAGATTTTCATCCGGAAATGGAGAAGAAAATGAGAGTGTCGAGTTCCGACCCTGATCACCCGTTTTTATATAAAAGCTCCCATCAAAAAAGAGCACCTAACACTCTTCACAGACCTGTTAGATGCTCTTGAAAAACAACATAGATTTGTTCATGTAAATTCGTAGAACGATCTACGAAAAAGAAAAGATTTTGACGGTTTATGGGTTAGTTAGTATATCTGTGTATAGAAATCGCTTGATGCTACGCTTCGGAGTCTTTTCAAACTCCTCGTCACGCAGTACAAAGCTTGCCACTTGCTCGTATGAAGCAAGCTGTTCGTTCAGATGAGCGATATTTTGCTTCATGATCTGCTCCAGCTGTTCGGTGGTAAGCTTTTCCTTTTGCACTCTTTCCACATCGGGATAGATAAGAGCGACAAGCTTTTGAGAGCTGTTCATCACGATCACCGTCTCGCCTACGTACTCCATCATGGTGAGTTTGGCTTCGATGCCTTCCGTGTATATGTTTTGTCCGCTCGGCCCCAAAAGCATCGTTTTACTCCGTCCTTTGATAAAGATATTCTTCTGTCTGTCCATGTATCCGAGGTCTCCCGTACGCAACCATCCGTCTGCAGTAAAGAGTTTTTCTGTCTCCTCCGCATTTTTGTAGTAGCCCTTGCACACATTCTCACCTCTTACCTGTATCTCTCCAATGCCTGTGGTAGAGTCCGGTTCAAATATACGCACCTCCATAATCTCCTTCAACGGCTTGCCGCAAGAGTTTGCCACGTACTTCTGGTGATGTTCGTAAGAGATAAGAGGAGCGCACTCCGTCATGCCGTATCCTACCGTGAATGGAAACTTAGCCTTTTTCAAGAAATCAACGACCTCTTCGTTCAAGGCCGCTCCCCCTACTATAAACTCGCGGAAATTGCCTCCCATGTTTTCAAACAACGTGTCTCTGACCTTCTTGTAAACGACAGAGGACAACAGCGGAGTCTTGATAAGAAATTTTGCTGCTCCCTTACTGATCTTCGGCGTGATAACGTTCTTGTATATCTTTTCAAGGATTAGCGGAACGCTGATAATAAGATGAGGCTTCACCTCTTTCAGGGCTTTAACCAGGATGGATGGCGTTGGAGTCGTACCGAGAACATAGATGTGAGTACCGCATTGCATGGGTGTAAGAAAGTTGAAAGCACAGCTGTAAGCATGAGCCATAGGCAAAAAGCAGAGCACTCTCTCTTGCTCGAACATCAGCTTAAGGTAGTTGGCATACGTTACATTGCCCGCAAGATTGTTCGCAGTAAGAATCACACCTTTGCTGTAACCCGTTGTGCCGGAAGTATAGTTGATCAACATCACCTCATCGTTGCTGATGTGCGGATACGCTATATCTTCTTTTGTAAAGTCGTTAGGGTATCTCGCTTGGAAAAGAGCCTCGACATCGAGAGAGACCAAGCTCTTGTTGATGGAAAACTGCTCCAATGGTTTCAAGCTGTCTATATCTATAACGACACTGACTGCCCCCATCCGGAACGGCTCCATAACCTTGTAGTGAGACTGCGAAACGAATACCACTCTGGAGTCTGAGTGCTCGATGATATGCAGAATATCATTCGCATGAAAGTCTTGAAGGATAGGCACTATGATCGCACCGTAGGTAATCACTCCGAGATATACCATACACCACTCCGCCGAGTCTTTTCCGATCAGTGAGATCTTATCTCCTTTCTGAACGCCTGCCTCCTTTAACAACAGATGTACTTTAGCTATGGTCTTGGCGACATTCGCATAAGTATATGTGGTGGCATTATTATAGTTGGTTATCGCAGGAAGATTCCAGTATTTTTTGAAGCTACTCTCATATAGCTCTATAAAGTTCTGCTGAATCATGATTCAATATTGCACATTTTGTGTTGTTTGGTGCAAATATAGATGTTTTTTTATATTCTTCCAAAGAGAGAAGGGGTTACGAGGGGCCGTAATTGGAAAAGCGAGGGAGTTATTGTATCTTTACTTTCCCAAAAAATCTTACTATTCAATATTCTAAAAAATGAAAACCTACAATATAGATGCAGACATCTGCCGCAAAAACAGCGGATGTACAAAATATGATACTATTGCACCATTCATTCCGAAAGGGCATGAAGTGATCCCTCTATGGATTGCGGACATGGACTTTGCCACTCCTCCTTTTGTACTGGATGCTATAAGGAAAAGGCTGGAACACCCAGTTCTCGGCTACTCTATCCCGACAGATGAGTATAAAAATGCGATCATCAACTGGATGAAAAACCAATACAACATGGAGGTATCGCCTGAAGAGTTTTGCTATACTCCGGGTATTGTGTCAGGGATATACAAGCTATTGCAGTTCTTGACAGATAAAACGGACGGCGTGCTTATCTGTCCGCCTGTTTATCCTCCCTTTTCGGCAGTCATCCGAAACACCGAACGCACTCTCGTGGAAGCACCTTTAAAGCTTGAGAACAACAGATTTGAGGTAGATTTTGACTTGTTGGATGAAAAGTTGAAATCTGCCAAAGTGATGATCTGGTGCCATCCGCACAATCCCGGAGGCCGTGTCTGGAGTCAGGAAGAGTGCGCCAAAGTCGTGAAGCTATGCCGTAAGCATAATGTCATGATCATCTGCGATGAAATCCATGCAGACCTTACATTTGCCCCGAAAAAACATCAACCGATGGTTCTTTCCTGCCCGGAAGCTGCCCAATGCGTTATTACCCTGCAAGCTCCATCCAAGGCATTCAACATGCCGGGCGTTGTTGGCTCTCAGCTTATAGTGCTTGAGCCGGAGCTGAGACAGCGTCTGTTCCCTTATCTTGAGAATAGTGGGCTTCAGATCGGAAACTCTTGTGCTTTTCCGGCAATCGCTTCCGCCTATAATAATGGTAAGGAGTGGCTCAACGACACACTACGCTATATACAAGAGAATATAGCTTATGTCCGTGAGTTCTTATCCTCCCAACTCCCGATGCTGGAGATGATCGAACCGGAGGCTTCATTCCTGATCTTTATCAACTTTAAGGCACTGAACCTTTCGGACGAGGAGCTTAACCGCTTCCTTCTTGAAGATGCAGGCGTGATGCTCAACCCCGGTATCACATTCGGGACAGGCGGTGAGGGCTGGATGCGACTCAATATAGGCACAACAAGAAAGAGATTGGAGCAAGCCATGAGGCAGATAAAAAGAGCTGTGGATAAGCTACTCTCCAAGTAATCAAAACTCTTTCCATCCTCATTTTCTGCCAAAAGGTAATCCGAAGTAGTGCGAACACTGCTTCGGATTACCTTTTGGCTTCTATATCAATAGCCGTTAGCTGACACGGCTATTGCAAATATTCTTAAGTCTACGCCTTACAGATTTGCATACAAACAAAGCATCGAAGAGTAGCAGATACTATCTTCGATGCTTTTATGTCGGGGTGACTGGATTCGAACCAGCGACCACACGCCCCCCAGACGTGTACTCTAACCGGGCTGAGCTACACCCCGCACTCAATTGCCGGACAAAGGTAACAACTTTTCCTTAATTCGGCAACACATTACCCCCACTCTGTCGAAGAAAAAGAAGAATATACTCCCTCTTACGGCACTTTTATACCTTTTAAGACACAGCTCTTAAAGTATAAAATATAAAGGCTAACTTTACATGACAAGCACCATCAAAACAAGAGAGACAAAGCTAATAGCCAAGACTTTTAAGCCTCCATAAACTGCGAAAAAATATGTTCACTCAACTCCAACTACTCATGGCACTGCTTCCCATAGTCTTTATGATTCACGACTTTGAGGAAATAATTCTATTCAGATCATGGATAGATAAGAATAGAGAGGTGTTAAAGCAACATTTCAACAAACCTTACCGCTATCTCCATTCACGTGGTTACACAGAGCTTTCCACTTCAACCTTTGCCGTGGGTGTCTTTCACGAGTTTCTATTTCTCTCTTGCACGACATTCTTTGGGCTGTATTTCAATCTTCCCGAACTCTGGTTTATCGGATTTATGGCATATTTCATCCATATCCTTATCCACATAGCCCAATGGATTATCTACCGACGATATATTCCGGTGGTCACTACTTCCCTACTCACTCTTCCATACTGCATCTATACATTTATCATATTTTCAGATAGCAACTTTCTCTCTGTGCAAGAACTCATTATCTACTCTGTCATAGGATTCGTTGGAATGATTTTGAGCATTCCTTCTGCCTATTTTTTCATGTCAAAGTTTTCACGTTGGGAGAAAAGATTTATACAAGAACAGAAGAAATAAAAATAATATCCCGAAAGATAAGCCTCAACACTTTATCTTTCGGGATATTATCTATCTCTTTCGAGAAGATAGAAGTTCATCTTACCGGCAGCAGTCTCACACCTCTACCGCCTCGGCAGAAGTTCCGGTATCGAACAACATCTTATACCAAGCCTTAAATCTTATCACATCATCCTCACCAAAGCGAGAGAGTCCATGTAAAATCTGTTCGTACGACTTCTCTTCCGTCGGTTCCGTTTTAGAGAAAAACTTGTCCGCCACACAGACAATAATTTCCTCCAGACTCTGAGGAACATAAACCCGATCAGCAGGAAACTCCCAGCCTCGCTCCCGAATGGTGTGATAATACAAGCCTGTTCCCGTATGTCTTTCCGCCACCAGCGCATGAGCTTCCAAGCCTGCGGCTCTAAGGCGTTCCGCCCCAACCAGTCCATGATAAATGTAAGGTCTTTCGCCATGACAGCCTATCTTGGGAGCGTGACAGGCATCCACGCCAATGTCGTGCAGCCATGCGGCTTCTTCTATGAACTCCAAGTTGAGATCCCAATGCGGATGAAGCCCGGCTATTTCCAGAGCTTTCTGTGCCACTCTATACGAATGTTCCACAAGGATCTGCCGGCAAAGCGTCTCTTCCGGATAGTATTGCTCAAATATCGGAGCTACGACAAGGGGCATTTGGATCGGATTCATATCTATCAGGATAAAGTTACAGATGAGGATGTTTCTGCAATATACAATGCGCCGCACCCAGCTTCAGCTTGGCTTTTACCATGAGCGGTATTCGGTACTTATCTTCCGAAATCCACAGCTCGACGTTATCATTCTTTCCGGTGAACGCTTCATCGTTGATGCTGAGCACCATCTTTATCGCAGGCACTTTAGGAGACCACGGCATGGAGATCACTTCTCGGCTCACCACCACGACCCTACACGGGACGAGGTCTTTACCTATCGGGACATAAAAGTTGTAGCCTCTGAACTTTCCCGAAACACCATCGGGCAGAGGAATATCCTCCGAACGAATAAATCCGAAAGCTGCAACCATATCGAGAGCCATCCGCTCTTTAGGCACGCTGAAGAGTGTGTCCACCTTCATTTCGGAGAGTGTATATCTCTTGCTGCGAATGGATGTGAAGCGAGGTGAATAGTCGTACTGAATCTCATCTATCAGATAGTAGCCGTTTTCCCTCACCCTTTTCTCCCAGCGAAGAGGTTGATAGTTGGAGTTATAAAGCGTGGAGAGCGTATCTTTCATAGGGAAGACCGAGTATATCATGCCCGTAGTCTGAAAGTGCAGTTCCCGGAACCACTGCTTGCCTCCACCCAGTTCTCTTGTAGAAACAGAGGCAAGACCGGCACGTCCGTTTATGATCCCCCACTTGAATCTCACTTCATACTCCAAGCGTTCTCCCTTATAAAATCCGTAGTGATCCGCTCCCTTCTTCTCCTGCGCCAAGGCGAAAGAAGAGGTAAAAAGGAGGATAAACAGCAGTATAAAGCGTTGTGATAGTTTTGTTGTCATTCAAATCCGTTTAGTTAAAATGGAGACGGCTCTTTCGGCAATGGAATAATATCGAAGCCGGTGTACGGAACCAGAGCTTTTGGAATGCGAATACCTTCCGGAGTCTGGTTGTTCTCCAACAATGCTGCCACGATTCGTGGCAGAGCCAGTGCGCTACCATTGAGTGTATGTGCCACTTGCACCTTGCCTTCGGTGTCTCTGTACCGGCACTTGAGTCTGTTTGCCTGGAAACTCTCGAAGTTCGATACCGAACTCACCTCCAGCCAACGCTCCTGTGCAGCGGAAAAGACCTCGAAGTCATAAGTAAGAGCAGATGTAAAGCTCATGTCTCCGCCACACAGACGAAGGATTCGCCAAGGCAATTCGAGCTTATCCACCAAAGACTGAACATAGTCCACCATCTCTTGAAGAGAGGTGTAAGAGTGTTCCGGTTTGTCTACCCGAACGATCTCCACCTTGTCAAACTGATGCAGTCTGTTGAGTCCGCGCACATCTTTTCCATAGCTACCGGCTTCTCTGCGGAAGCATGCCGAATAGGCTGTAAGGCATACGGGCAGACTCTTTTCTTCCAAGATAACATCTCTGAAGATGTTCGTAACCGGAACTTCCGCCGTAGGGATAAGGTAGAGATTGTCTGTCTGGGCATGGTACATCTGTCCCTCTTTGTCGGGCAACTGACCTGTCCCGTAAGCAGAATCTTCATTCACCACATAAGGAGGCATTACCTCCAAATATCCTGCCTCTCTTGCGCTGTCGAGGAAGAAAGATATAAGAGCCCTTTGCAGCCTTGCGCCATATCCTTTATAGAGAGGAAATCCTGCACCGGTAATCTTTACACCCACCTCGAAGTCTATCAAGTCGTAGTTCTTCACCACTTCCCAGTGAGGCAGTTTGCACTCATCCGTAAGGTTGGGCATACGTCCACCCTCTTTCACGCATACGTTGTCTTCTGCCTTTGTACCTTCCGGGACGATGTCCGCAGGCAGGTTCGGGATCTGGATGATCAGGTTCTGAATCCGGTCTTCCAGCTCTTTCTTCCTGCTTTCCATCTGCTTGCTGCCCTCTTTTAGAGAAGCGATCTGTGCTTTGGCTGCTTCCGCCTCATCTCGCTTACCCTCTTTCATGAGCAAGCCTATGGATTTTGAGATCCTGTTTTGTTCGGCAAGATTTTCATCCAATCGGCGTTGAGAGTCGCGTCGGTCGTTGTCCAGACCCAAAAGTTCGTCTATAATCTGCTCTCCCTTAAAGCCTTTAACGGCAAGTCTTCGGATAGCTTCTTCTCTGTTTTCGTGAAGATATTTTATGGATAACATCTCTATATTTTTATTTTATTATGCCTGTGTGATGTGTGCGCAAGGGCAATTGTAGCAAGGCAAAGGTAATAAATTTTAATGGAGTCTGTGGCGAAATCTCCATAAACGAAAGAGAATCCCGAAATTAACCCTTATAAGAAAGGTCTTAAACACGTTTATTTCTCACTCTTAACAGGTTCAAAAATGAGCTTCAAGACTTGAATGGCAGAGATCGGCGTTTGCCCCCTGCAAATCGAGGCTTGAATGCCACAAACCAAAACCCGATTTCAACCATTGAACGTGAACAATATAATTTCTGAACATATTCAGTACAACTTCCGAACAGATTCAGCCCGATTTTCTATCACTTCACTCCTTTTCATTCCCTCTTTTCGCACACCGGGACAAAACGACATAAAGAGACCTTCCAAAGTAACAAACGGCTCTATCCTAAGAGTTTGAAAATAAAAAAAGCAGGCAAGAAGGAGCGGAAAAAGAACGAATAACAGGAAAAACAGATGTTAAAATCCTCTTGTGAGACAGGCTCTTTAAGGTTTTTCAAAATAGCGAATAAAATATTTTTACTTTCAAGAAGAAAAAGCTAAATTTGCGCCTTAGGGAAAACCAAACATTACGAACTATTACATATCCGTTTATGACTTCTATAGACAATAAAGTTCAATCTTTGGCTGATAAGATTTACGCCGATGGTGTAGAGAAAGCGAAGAAAGAAGCAGAAGAGATTCTGAACAGCGCACAAGCTCAAAAAGAGAAAATCCTAAAACAGGCAAAAGAAGAGGCTGATGCTATACTGCAACAGGCACAACAAGATGCCGTGAAGGAGAAAGAGACAGCAACAGCCGAGATAGTGATGGCTGCAAGACGTGCGATAGACTCTCTTAAAAGCGAAATGGCAGGTATCCTCAACGACTCTGCCATATCTGCCGGAGTGGCTGCCGCTGCCGGAACACCGGATAAGATATACAACCTCATAGTGGAAATGGTGAAAGCATGGAGCGCGAAAGGCAACATGGAAATATCCACAGCCGATGCGGATGCGTTGCAAGCCTACTTTGCTTCTCATGCACAAGAGACTCTGAACAAGGGCGTAAGCATCAAGAGCATCAACGGTAAACCACACTCATTCGAACTAAAGCCGGAAGGACAAGGCTACAAAATGGTCATCGGACAAGAGGAACTTGAAGCGTACTTCCGAGAATTCTTCAGACCGAGACTCCGTGCCATACTTTTCCCGGAAAAAGCATAGGACTGCGAGATGGCGCATTACTATACATTAGGTGCGGAGCTACCCGGACTTAAACAGGAACAAACCTCTCTTTCCTACTCTTCACTTGAGTTGTGGGAAGAGATGATGCGTCCTCAGTTTTCCAAAAGAGACATTCGGCAGATGGAGCTGCTCTTTCTGCAGGAGGACAACAAGACTCTCATCAAGCTGCTCAAAGGGCTTCCCACTGAGACCCCGACCGTACCGGTCGCTCTCGGAGAAGAGACACTCAGGACACTGATCCGTGCCGTAGAAGAGCGCAGAGACGAGGAGAACGACGAGCCGACTCCGATACCCGAAAATGTACCGGCATATATGGTTCGGTTTGTCGAAGAGTATCTGGAGGGCAAGTTTGAACAGAATGGAGCCAAAGGGTTTGCGGAAGATTTTCTTGCTGTGGCATACTACGACCATATCCGCAAGAAGGCAATAGGATTTGTGAAGAAGTGGGTGGATCTGAACGCCCATATAGCAAATATCATGGCGGCAACCACTGCCAAGAAGTTCGGATTGGATATTTCGTCTTATCTGGTCGGAGCCTCTCCTTTGACAGAGATCCTCCGCCTCTCTTCCTGGACAGATCTGCAGTTTTTACCCGGAAGCGACACGCTCCAAGAGATTATAAAAGTATCGGAAGAGAGCAATCTCTACACGAGAGAACGCCACTTGGACACGATCCGTTGGCGATTCCTCGATGAAGTTGTATTCTCCGACACCTTCTCCATAGAGGCTATGATGGTCTATTTCCTTAAGACGAGAATCATAGAACGATGGACTACACTGGATAAAGAACAGGGAGAAATGGCATTCCGCACCCTGATAAGTTCGCTCAACAGCGATGGCAAACAGAAGCTTGCAAACTTTGTGGAGAGCACAAAAAACAAGTCGAAAAGCGTTGCCGATAATCAACAAACAGAAAAAGTATAAATACCTACACGATAGAACATATTCGCATGAAAACAACCGGGATAGTAAGAGGCATTGTGTCTAACCTCGTAACGATAGAGGTGGATGGACCGGTGGCTCAAAATGAGATCTGCTATATCTCAGTGCGGGGAACCGAACTGATGAGCGAGGTTATCAAGATCATTGGAAAGAACGCCTATGTTCAGGTCTTCGACAGTACACGCGGTATGAGAGTCGGAGATAAGGCTCGCTTCGAGCAACATATGCTTGAAGTGCAACTCGGCCCCGGGCTTCTCTCCAAGAATTTTGACGGTTTGCAGAATGATTTGGACAAGATGGAGGGTGTCTTTCTAAAGAGAGGCGATTATACTCCACCGTTGGAAATGGATTCCAAGTGGGAGTTTACCCCCATTGCCAAAGCAGGTGATGAGGTTGAAGCGGCGTCTTGGCTTGGAGAAGTGGACGAGAGCTACAAGAGCCATAAAATAATGGTGCCTTTCGTGTTTAAGGGTATCTACACCGTGAAGAGCATCGCTCCTGCCGGAACTTATGCACTTACGGACACTATTGCCGTGCTTGAAGACAAAGACGGTAACGAGCATAAGGTAACGATGGTACAACGCTGGCCCGTGAAGCTGCCCGTACCGGGATACAAGAATAAACCAAGACCATACAAACTCCTTGAAACAGGAGTACGTATCATAGATACCTTCAACCCGATGGTGGAAGGGGGTACAGGCTTCATCCCCGGTCCTTTCGGTACAGGTAAGACCGTACTTCAGCATGCCATCTCGAAGCAGGCAGAAGCGGATATAGTGGTTATAGCGGCTTGTGGTGAGCGTGCCAACGAGGTGGTGGAGATCTTCAAAGAGTTTCCGGAACTGGTGGACCCTCACACAGGAAGAAAGCTTATGGAGCGTACCATTATCATAGCCAACACATCCAACATGCCGGTAGCGGCTCGTGAAGCATCCGTATATACGGCGATGACTATCTCGGAATATTACCGGGCGATGGGGCTTAAAGTGCTTCTGATGGCAGACTCTACTTCTCGTTGGGCACAGGCTCTTCGTGAAATGTCTAACCGTTTGGAAGAGCTTCCGGGACCGGACGCATTCCCAATGGACCTTTCTGCCATCATTGCCAACTTCTATTCTCGTGCAGGTTATGTAGAACTTAAGAATGGCGAGAGCGGCTCCGTTACATTCATCGGAACGGTATCTCCTGCCGGAGGTAACCTGAAAGAGCCTGTAACGGAAAATACCAAGAAGGTGGCTCGATGCTTCTATGCCCTCGAACAAGACCGTGCGGACAAGAAGAGATACCCGGCCGTGAATCCGATAGACTCCTACTCGAAGTATCTGGAATACCCGGAATTTGAAGAGTATATCTCCGCTATAACAGGAAAAGAGTGGCTCAAAATGGTACACGAATGCCGTACCAGAATGCAACGTGGTAAGGAGATAGCCGAACAGATAAACATTCTCGGAGACGATGGTGTGCCGGTTGAGTATCACGATATATTCTGGAAATCCGAACTCATAGACTTTGTTCTGCTCCAACAGGATGCTTTCGACTCGATAGACTGTATCACTCCTCTGCAAAGACAGAAATATATGTTGGAGATCGTGGTAAACATTTGTAGAGGCGAATACGACTTTGAAGACTTCAACGATGTATCGGCATTCTTCAAAAAGCTCATCAATATGCTCAAGCAGATGAACTACGCAAAGTTCCAAGATGAGAGCTTTAAGAAGTATGAGGTAGAACTACAGAGTGTTATCAATGACAAGACTCTTAAATAAGATTCAAGACGATGGCGAATAAAGCATTCCAGAAAATATATACAGAGGTTACGAAGATAACCAAAGCAACCTGCACCATTAAGGCACAGGATGTAGGGTATGACGAGCTGGCAACAATAGATGGAAAGTTGGCTCAAGTAGTGAAGATACAAGACGATGAGGTTACTCTTCAGGTCTTCCGTGGTACAGAAGATATTCGTACCAATGCGGAAGTGGTTTTCCTCGGAAACTCTCCATCGCTCAAAGTGGGGCCGTCTCTTGCCGGACGTTTCCTTAATGCCTATGGCGAACCAATAGATGATGGTCCGCAGCTTGAAGGTAAACAGGTGGAGATCGGAGGCCCTTCGGTAAACCCTGTTCGCCGGCAACAGCCATCCGAACTGATAGCTACGGGTATCGCCGGTATCGACCTTAACAATACCCTGGTAACAGGGCAAAAGATTCCGTTCTTTGCAGACCCTGACCAACCTTTTAACCAAGTGATGGCTACGGTAGCACTTCGTGCGGAAAGTGATCTCATTATTCTTGGAGGAATGGGTATGACGAATGACGACTACCTGTACTTCAAAAACACTTTCACTAATGCAGGTGCACTGGATCGTATTATCTCTTTTATCAATACGACAGAAGACCCTTCGGTCGAGCGTGTACTTATTCCGGACATGGCTCTTACGGCAGCAGAGTATTTTGCAGTAGAGGAACACAAGAAAGTGTTGGTACTGCTGACGGACATGACAAACTATGCCGATGCTCTTGCGATCGTGTCTAACAAGATGGATCAAATCCCTTCCAAGGATGCGATGCCCGGCTCTCTCTATTCGGATTTGGCTAAGATCTATGAAAAGGCAGTACAGTTCCCCGACGGAGGTTCTATCACCATAATTGCGGTTACAACGCTATCGGGAGGAGATATTACGCATGCCGTTCCCGACAACACCGGTTACATCACCGAAGGGCAGCTCTATCTCCGTAGAGATACTCAGGTAGGAAAGGTTATCGTAGACCCATTCCGGAGTCTTTCTCGCCTAAAACAGCTTGTAATCGGAAAGAAAACACGAGAAGATCATCCTCAGGTGATGAATGCCGCTGTACGTCTATACTCCGATGCTTCCAATGCACAGACCAAG
The DNA here is from genome assembly GCF_000768755.1 of Porphyromonas sp. COT-108 OH1349. NCBI lineage: Bacteria > Pseudomonadati > Bacteroidota > Bacteroidia > Bacteroidales > Porphyromonadaceae > Porphyromonas > Porphyromonas sp. COT-108 OH1349. The sequence continues at coordinate 62,067 of NZ_JRAH01000020.1, forward strand.
TTGGAAAACGGTTTTGACCTTACCGAGTATGACTCTCGAACGCTCGACTTTGCCAAGGATTACTCTCGCCACTTGTTGGCGATAGACGTCAACTTGAACAATACCCAAATGTTGGATACTACTTGGGGTCTCTTCTCTCAATACTTCAAACCGGAAGAGGTAAACATCCGTCAAGATTTGGTAGATAAGTATTGGCCCTCAAAGTAAGAGATAATGGCTATTAAATTCCAATACAATAAGACCTCACTACAACAGCAGGAGAAGCAACTCAAAGTGCGTGTGCGAGCTCTTCCTACAATAAAAAGCAAGGAGAGTGCACTGCGTATGGAGGTAAAGCGAACCAAGAGCGAAGTAGAGAGACTTGAGAATGAGTTGGAAATGCGTCTCGGAACGTATGACAACATGAAGGCTCTTTGGAATGAACTGGATCCTTCACTCTTGGAAGTAAAAGATGTGAAGATGGCGACAAGAAAGATTGCAGGTGTGGTCATTCCATTGCTATCGGATGTCGAGTTCAATGTAAAACCATTTAGCCTTGCTGCTCATCCTGCATGGTTTATGGAGGGTCTCTCTCTGGTCAAGGAGCTTGCAACGGTAGGGATACAGGCAGAATTTGAACGCATGAAAATGAATCTGCTCGAACATGCCAGAAAGAAAACGACTCAAAAAGTGAATCTCTTTGAGAAGGTACAGATTCCGGGCTATCAGGATGCCATAAGAAAGATTAAAAGGTATCTGGAAGACGAAGAATCTTTGGCTAAGGCAGCACAAAAAATCATGCGGGCAAACTTAGAACGTAAAGCAGAAGAGGAGGTGAAAGCAGTATGATAGTACCTATGAGTAAATACTCTTTCCTCATCTACAGGAAAGAACACGAAGCGTTTCTGGAACGGCTGAAATCACTCGGAGTGATTCATATCCGCCAGAATCGGAATACAGATGAGATAGAAAATATCAAGTCTCTTTTGGGAAAGAAAAAGGAGATTGCAACCATTCTTACCCTGTTGGAGATCATCCGGAAAGCTGAAGCCAAAGAAGAACAGCAAGCACAGCATTCCGATTTTGTTGTGCCACAAAATGGTGAAGAGTATGTTGCCACATTCTTGGAGGCTCAAAAGCAGATCAAACAGCTTTCTCAAAAGATTGCGGCAAACAAGGAGACCATATCTTCTCTCTCTGTCTGGGGAGATTTTGATCCAAGCATCGTAGAAAAATTCAGAAAGGACGGTCTTCAGCTTCAATTCTGGACAGTGCCGGCAAATGCCTATAACGAACAGTGGGAAGAGCTGTTTGGAGCGGTATTTATAGGGGATTCTCAAAGGCTCTTTTACTTTGTAACGCTTTCGCCACAAGAGCTTACTACAAAGGATCTTCCCGAAAGTAGTCTGTTGGATGTCCCGAACAGAAGCATCTCGGATATTGAAGCAGAAAATGAAACACTCTCGGTCAGATTAAAAGAGGAACAACTTAAACTCTCGGCATTAGCACAACACAAAGAGATTGCTCAAGCATATCAGCTCTCCCTTGAAGAGACTTACCGAATGGATGATGCCCGTCTTCAAGGTGTATCTCTCTTTGATGATCAGCTCGTCGTACTCGAAGGCTGGTTGCCTCAAAAGAAGGCAGAGGCAATGGAGAGTGCTCTGGATAAAGAGGGTTATGCCTTTGCAGAAATAGAAATAAAGGAAGGAGAAAGAGTACCCATCAAGCTTAAGAACAACTTCTTTGCAAGGGCATTTGAGCCGATCATCAAGATGCACTCATTCCCCAACTACTTCGAGCTTGATCCCACTCCGTTTGTAGCACCATTCTTCATGCTGTTCTTTGCAATGTGTTTTGGGGATGGAGGTTATGGCATAATCCTGCTTCTTGCAGCCACACTAATAAAAAGAAAGTCTTCTCCGGACAAGCAGGCAATGATGACTATGCTGCAATATCTTGGAGGAGCAACCATTATTGTGTCGTTCTTCATGGGAACATTCTTTGGCGTGCAGTATGTCAATATTCCATTCTTAGCTCCTTTCAAAGCCTTCTTCCTATCGCAAGATAATATCATGATCATTGCTATTGCTTTGGGATTGGTACAGATCATCTTTGCGAAAGTCATAAAGGCGGTAAAAACGACCAAGCAAAAAGGACTCAAATATTCCGTATCGCAGTTTGCATGGGCATTTCTGATACTCACCGGAGTACTCTTTTTCTCTCTTCCGTTGCTGAAGATAGAGCTTCCTCAGTGGGTAACTTATGCCGTATATGGACTCCTCGCACTCTTCGGAATATTCATTGTCTTCTTCAACTCTCCCGGTAAAAATCCGCTCATCAATGTCGGTAGTGCAGTTTGGACGGCTTACAATACAGCTTCCGGGCTATTAGGAGACACTCTATCCTATATCCGTCTATTTGCGATCGGACTTGCCGGAGGTATTCTCGGTGGTGTGTTCAACGATCTTGCCATGCAGGTTACCGGGGGACTACCTATATATATTAAATGGTTGCCGATGCTTATTATATTGGCTCTCGGTCATGCCATCAACTTTGGCTTATGTCTCATCGGAGCATTCGTACACCCGATACGTCTCATCTTCGTAGAGTACTTTAATAACTCCGATTATGAGGGAGGAGGAGTCGAGTACAAGCCTCTTCAAAAGCTGAATACGGAAGAAGTACAGTAAGAAATCTTCTTGTACAAATAGATATTACAGATAAAAACAAAATAATAAACACTTAAATAAAACGATTATCTCATGGAAATGAATTTGATGTTAGGATGGCTCGGTATAGCCTTCATGGTAATCCTCTCCGGTATTGGAAGTAGCGTCGGTATTACAATCGCAGGTAATGCAGTGGTAGGAGCGATGAAAAAAGACCCTACAAAGATGGCTTCATACATTACACTATCCGCCCTTCCATCGTCTCAAGGTATCTACGGTTTCTTGGCATTCTTCTTTGCAAAAGGATTCCTTACAGAAGCTATCACCTCTGTACAAGCATGGGCTATCCTTGCCACAGGGCTTGCTCTTGGTGTAGTGGCTCTCTTCTCTGCTATCAGACAAGCGCAAGTGTGTGCTAACGGTATTGCAGGATTGGCTTCCGGACACGATGTTATGGTATCCAGCCTTGTTATGGCAGTATTCCCGGAGCTTTACGCGATCTTGGCTCTGCTTGTTGCTATCTTGACTTACTTTGCTTTCTAATAGATCAAGCAAGAAACGTCGATTATTGGTCTTTCCAAGAATAAAAACCTAAAAACACTCCCGAAAAGAGGCAAGTACTTTTTCGGGAGTGTTTTTGTTGCTTCACTCTTTTTATTAAAATAATACCTTACCTTGTCTAAAGCAGGTTAAAATAGATGGAATCAAGGGTTTCTCGGAAATAATCACTATATTTCGTGCGGAAAAGAGGCACAAAACAGCCCACTTATCCACCAAAAAGAAACAAGATAATCAATAAACAATACATAAAAACAGTAACAACCATGAAGACAAAATTTTTACTTGTTGCCCTATTGGCAGCCTTTTTGGGTAGCTCGGTTGCTGTTGCCCAATATGAAGATGACGCCTATCTGACTCCTTCCCAAGTGAAAAAGCTCAAGGAAAGAGAAGAAAAGGAACATCTCGAATACCTCAAAAGAAAAGCAGAAAAGAGGAAAAAATTGGAAGAAGAGCGAGCTGCAAGGCTGTTGCAACTCAAAAAAGAAGAGACTTACGAAAGCGATCTCATAGACTATTACAACAGAAGAGGAAAGGGATGGGAAGGCATTTCATCCGAAGAGATGGAAGCCAACCTCGATAGACTCGAAGGAGGAAAACGTCCGAGAACAAATGGAAAATACTCCAAGAGAATCAAAAGATTCCATTCGGACAACACGGTAGTGCTAAGGGATGCCGATGTTTATATCGTGGACGATGTCCGTTACAATCCATGGACAGACAGCTACTACGGCTACGACGACTACAACAATGTCTCCATAAACATCTCTTTCGGTTACAGACCATGGAGAGATTGGGGATATCCTTATCCATATTACAGATATTACGGATACTACTATCCTTGGTACGACTCCTATTGGGACTTCTGGGGCTATCCGAGACACCATTATTGGGGTTGGGGTGGTCCGTATTACGGCTACGACTATTGGGGTGGCTATTACTACCGCCCATATCGTCCGCACTACTTCTACGATTATAGCTACGGATACGACTACTATGGATACGGAGGCTACTACTCTACTCCTAAAACGCATTCCTACACCGGACGTTCCGGCTATGGTAGCAACAATAACATAAGAGGCAGATATAGCTCCGATGGTTCTTCCTTAGGTTCACGTTATGGTCAGGATTATGGTCGCACGCTCGACAGGTATCGCAGCGGCAATGATCCTAACTACAACAGTGGCAGAGGAGGAGTGTATCGCAACAGTGGACGTTCGGGAGCAACAGACTATAACCGTGGCAGCAACTACGGAAGCTATGAAAACCGATCAAGATCCTCTTACGACTACTACAACAGAAGCGGTTCGTCCTCATCGTCGTCCAACTCATCTTCTGTACGCAGTAGCAGTTCAGGTTCATCCAACTCTTCTTCCGGAGGCGGAAATCACAACTCCGGCAGCGGTTCGGGAGGCGGACGCGGCAGAAGATAAAGCGTCTTGATCTTATAGTCTTTCACAACAAAGAGAAACACTGATGAAAAGAATAGTATCATATAGTATCAAAGGAATGCTGGGATTGGGGCTTGTCTTATGCTCCTTCTCAGGCTTGCAGGCACAGAATGAGCGGGATGCTCAAAACCTTACAGAGCGTGCTCTCAATGGTACAGCCCGATCCATGGGTATGGGTGGAGCTGTCGGAGCATTGGGAGCAGACCCTTCTGCCATACGGATCAATCCCGCTGGTGTAAACCTCTACACCTCACACATCATACACGGAACATTCGGATTTGGCAATCTCAACACTGCTACCGAGTGGGGTATGAATACCAAGACCGGTATCTCTACCACTCACAGGCCGAGAGCGTTAAACAACTTTACATTTGTGCTACCCTCGACCAGATTGGGTCGTGGTGTGAATCTCTCATTCTCTTACAACAGAGACAAAGAGTTCGGACGCGCTTATCGCATGGAAGCAGACGGTATGCCGGTCTCCATTGCCGACTATGCGGCGAGAATGGCATACAAGATACCTCCTGCTGCCATTCAGGATACCAAGAAAAACAATCCTTATAACTCCGGCTACGAATGGCTTCCGATCTTTGCCGAGAATGCAGGTCTCATAGAACACGTAGATGGTACAGACCGTTATCGCAGTACGTTCATCTACGAGAATCTGAGCTCTGCTCCGGACCACTCCACGCTTAAAGTTCAGGAGAGAGGCGCGGATAAGTCTTTCGACTTCTCTCTTGGGTTCTCTTCCGGAGAGTATCTGCACTTCGGAGCAACGCTCAGACTGCACAGCATCAACTACAATAAGAAAACCTACTATGGCGAGGCATTCGATAGTAATAAGTTTTATACGGACAACTACAGCGACTACAAAGGAGCTGCCTCTAACGACTATCTCGAAATCAGCAATCACCTCAACACCTCCGGTCAAGGCGTCAGTGCCACTTTCGGAGCACTTATAAGTCTTGGTGATTTCGGTCGTATCGGCGTCTCTTATCTTACTCCGCAAGTCTTGGCACTCAAGGATGAGTATATCGCAGAAGCCAGAAGTTTCAACTGGAGATACGACAAAGATAAAAGCCCGTTCAGCTATAGCACTCCGAAAGACTACTACACCCAATACTCTCTGATCAGACCCGGCGTCATCACAGCCAGTGCCATGATTTACTTGGGAGGTTATGGAGTTGTAACGTATGACTTTGACTATTCCAATGCAGGCTCGACCAGACTGAAGTTTGACAATGGTGTCGAAAACAGCAACAACCAATACATCAAAGAGTATTACGGAGCGGTAACAAGCCATAGATTCGGTTTGGAACTTAAACCTACACGTCAGCTTTCTATTCGAGGAGGAGCGGCCATCTACTCCAACCCGATTAAAGATCTTGATGTACTGGGTGAAGACGAAAACGGACTCAAAGAAGATGTCGGAACATCCGGAACAATGTCCGATTTTATCCTGACCAAAGGAAAAAATCAGTACTACACACTCGGTATCGGCTACGCATTCAAGAATGGTTTCTCTCTGGACTTGGCGTATGTAAACAACACTCGTTCGGCTAAGGCATATCCGTTCACCTCATCTTCCTACAAGGCAGACAACAACGTTTATGTCTTCCCATCCAAGGGGGGTAATATGAAACAGATGTCTCACCAAATATTGTTAGGCGTCACTTACAGATACTGATCAGAAAAAAGACTCGTATAACCAATGGGAAAGCTCATCTTTGGGGATATTCTCCTTAAAGATGAGCTTTTTTCATGTGCACTTTTATATAAAAACAGAAGGCTGTTTTTCCTCTTCCAAGACTCTCTTCTTCCTCTTGAATTTACTCTCTCAAAATCTTGAGCAGACCATATCACCCTGGAAAACAGGGCAATACACAGAATCTCGAAAATGAGTTCCAATCGCCCTCCGATCGCTTTCAAGGGCTGTTTTTGAGCCAATATTCGTTAAAAACAAATACCTTAATCGTAAATATTCCCTAATGATAAAATCATATAAAATCCCGTTCAAAAACCGTTAAAATAGCTATTCCGCTGATAATCAAGACTTCAAGAAAAATTCTAAATACGTTTAAGCAATCCATTAAAAGTATTCAGAGGAATCAATAAACGTGTTTAATGAAAACAGTAAACGTATTCAGAAAAAATCTGAATACGTTTAGTTGAAAAACCGAATCTGTTCAGCTTTTTTCCTATCCCTGAAAGCAAATAAGTGTAAATAAAACAAGCCGATTTAACATTTCGGTTCTGCTCTAAAAACAACAGCTTCGACCCAAATAGAAACAGGGGAAATCCGGACTGATAAATGGGATGGAATATATAAAAATAAAGAGTCCGACCCGGCAGGAAGCAGAAACGAGGAGAGTGTCCAAAAATCTTAGACACTCTCCTCGCTATTTCTTTTCTCCTCACTAAAAGTGGTTACTACAAAGTCTATCTTGCTTCTATCTCCAGAACAACCTCGAAATGGTCATCAATAAAGTTATCTTTCAGATCCTTGAAGATGTTTTTGGACGCATAGTTGATTCCCCACTTTGTACGATCCAATACGATGGTCTCGCTCATGGCTTCGTATTCGCCCTCACCTCCTTTGGTTACGGTTACACGGAAAGAGACATTCAGCGTCTCCCCTTTCAGGGTCAGATTACCGGACAACATCTGAGCTTTAGAGCCTTCGATAGGCTCACTGCCGGTAACTTCAAAGAGACCTTCCGGGAACTCTTTCACGTTAAAAAAGTCCTCACTCTTCAGATGCGTCTCCAGTTTGACCTTATCCGGAGAGTTATCATCCAAGTCGTCCACCTCTATGCTATTCATATCGAGCACAATCTTACCGCCAAGTACCAAAATAGTCTTAGGGTCTATCCGGATCTCTCCACTCGCTATCTTCACCTCCCCCCAGTGCTTACCGGTCGGTTTATAGCCGGTCCACTTGACATCGCTGCCATCCGCATCTATCGCCAGGCTCTTTACCGAGGAAGCCATATCCGACATAGCCTCCACAGGCACCGCTTCGGAAGTCCTGCTCGCCTGCCTGTTTCCGGAGCAGGAAAGCAATCCGAACAGAAAGATTACCACAAAAAATATCTGTCTTAACTTCATACTATTCCCATTTTTAGAGATACCGATACCACTCTCAAATATGGTCATACAAAAGTACAAAAATACTCTCTTCACAGCTCTAAAAGATTAAACATCTTGATGTTGGGATGAAAACACCGATAAAAGCAGCCTTGCAAACACGATCAAAGGGATTCAAGGAAAAATTTGGAGCTGTTGAGGGTATAGTCAAGAATAATTAAAGCAATCATACAGACATTACCCTCTCTCCATTTCAATTCTGTATGATACAATTGATATTAGCATGGAGCTTTGCAAGTTTACAGATTTAGATTGAGTTTTAATTCTACCAAGGTACGATTGATAGAGCAAGAAGAACTTTTGCAACGAACGCATATCTCGCGTTTTAATTCCTCTAAGGTACGATTGATAGAGAGAATTTCGATGCTTGACGCAAAATGCAAAGAGCAGTTTTAATTCCCCTTAGGTACAATTGAAAGTAAAAATAATTATAAATCAAATGGTAAGCAAGGAAGTTTTAATTCCGCTAAAGTGCGATTGATACTCTCAAATTTACGAGAAAAGCAGATAAAAACAGAAAGCAAAAGATATCTAAAAGGCTATAATCCAGAATAAAAGGCTGAGCAAATCCGATAACAGAAAACCATAATAGCATTCGGGAATTTATTATTCTATGAGAATCAACACCTGCAATCCCTTTCCGAAAACTACAATAATAGAGTAAAAGAGGACCAGAAACAGACATTGAGCCGTGTCATAAGAAAATATCCACAGAGGCTTTCTCTTTTCCTATTATCTCTTTTTCCAACCAGCGGTGCTGTCGGGAAGAAAAGATGATAACACTATCCTCCTCTTCATCCATTATATCAGAGGCTTCCATTTTGAGTTCGAGAAGCTTTACTTCGGTGATTTCTCCCTCAAACACGGAGTTCTGAATCCAGTTGAGATATTTCCGACACAGCTTCAGCATCTTTGCCACTCGCTTTTCTCCCACATCATATACCAAGATCACATACATCACCAGTACATCTTAAATGGTTCGTATTCCTCTATATCAAGCAGATCTTTTGCCAGTTTGTAACACTCCAACTTTACCAAATGTTTATAGCTGACGGAACGCCCCAATCTTCTGTGCTTGATGGTCTCGGAAAGTCTCTCTTCAAAAGCCTGAACAAAAATCTTCTTCCCGTTTGGATTAAGAATACATCTGTTCAGCTTTCTATCGAAATGTCTCTCCTGAATGAGTCTTTTGTTCAAAACCTTAAATATCGTCCTATCCACAAGTATCGGCTTGAAGACTTCAGAGATATCCAAGCAGAGAGAGTATCGTCGCTCTCCGGGAGTGTGGAGGAAGCTGATGGTGGGATTGAGTTGTGTCTGATGTACCGCCTTCAGACACTGGGAGTAGCACATCATATTACCAAAAGAGATAAGGGCGTTCACTTCATTTCTGGGTGGTTGCTTGCTTCTTGCTCCCATTTCAAAATGATCTATGATGGTATTGAAAGCCTCATAGTAGGCAATTCTGATATTTCCCTCGATGCCCATAACGGCTTCGATGGAATCCGCAGCATTCAAATGTGAAGCAAGAGCCGAGATCTGATCTATGATATCCTGCACATCTTTCCCTCTGTTATTGTAGTAGCTGAGATTTTTCTGCATATTGAAAGCAGCTCCTTTTATAAACTTTTTGGCAAGCGACAGGCGTCTCTCAAAATCCAGATGAGCTTTAGTCTGTGCCAATAACATCTTGCCGGAGAGCAAGGCATCTCTTGACATAAAAGATCCGGTGTAGTTCTCGTAATAGTCAAAGAAGTGAACATCCACGCCATTCTGTCCAAGGAAGTTGAATAAACTGCTATTTGCCCTCAGAGAACCAAAGACAAAAAGATCGTTTATGCCCTCTATCGGAATGTATCGAGGCTGTCCGAAATGCTCAATACCATTTCCATCTTCTTCGATGGGAGTAAAGCGAAGAGTATTGTCCTTCCTTGACAACTCTCCCGGATTGAATAGATAATAACTTTTCTTCATAACTGCTCTGACTCTTTCCCGGAAAAACAAAAATCGTAATAGCTGCAATTCTTACATATCTTAGATGATATCACAGGAGGACACTCTTTACTCTCTATTATTCTTTCTATCTCTTCTCCAATCTCCTGTATCTGCTCTCTGTCCATATCCGTTAGCAAAACCTCCTCGCGCCGTCTGAGTTTCGGATATTCCAATATCCCGGTTGCACCGACCACTCCATTCTGCTCGAGGACATAGAGGTAGTAAAGAAGCTGAAGCCTATGCGCAGGTGCTATTTTATCCGATTTCTTTATCTCATGTACCACTTTGTTTTTAGCATCATAGTAGTCTATCTTTATACCATCAAGCTCCAACTCCTCGTACCGCAAGGATCGTTGCGGATAGCTATTCTCATGAATCAACTTTCCTTCGTACACAAGATCCGATGTATGCTCCATAGTGATCCCGGAAGAAAATAGCCATAGCTTTCTGTGACAGACTAAATAGTAGTTGAAATGAGTACCGGTGATAAACATTGACATCCAACAGACTATAAAAAGACATCTGACTCCTTTAGATCTATACCCTTTTCAAAAGAATAAAAACCTGTATTTACAACAAAAATACTCAGATCTTGCTCTCCTATGACAACCTTTTCTTGACTTATCATATGAGTTTTATTTCCTTTTTCAAACATGTATATGGGAATATCTACCGAATGAGACAATTTCCATATTTCAAATTCCATGCGTGAAGAAAAGTACTTTTTAGGAGGACGTTCTACATAAACAGTCTCTTGTGGAGATATATCACGAGACTTCCAGAAATCATTGTTTGTATCTTCTTTCTCCGGATTATTCATGGGATTGATCATCCAATTATCTCGAAATGAATTTCTCAATTTTCTTGCATTATCTTGTGCTTCAAATGAATATCTACGTTCTTCTGAATATACCTTATTGACCAAATCAATAAGCATTTGCGCAGAATAACAATCTTTAGAGATCAGATCTATTGTACTTGTTAGTGCATCACAAGCTTTCCAACTCTTTGTTTTGTTGTCATAAGATCCATAGGGAGCCGGGTACATACAACCATTCTTTAGAGGAACTATAATATAAAGTTCTCCTATCTTATTATTATCAAAACGACAGAGTCGCCCCGCTCTCTGAGTAAGTCTATCTATCGGACATATATCCGATATCATAATATCAGAGCTTATATTTATACTCATTTCTCCTATTTGGGTTAGAATAGCAAATCCTTTTGCCTCTCCTTTTTCCCAAGCATTTCGCCCAAGCATCTCTATTAGAAGCTCCTCCTTTTTCTTTTTATCCGGCTCTGAAAATCTACTATGATACAGTACAACATCCTCTACTCCTACCCCTCTACTCCTAAACCAATCGTAATACATTATTGCCCTATCTACGGCGTTGGCATAAATAATAGCAGTCTTCTTCTCCAATGCTATTTGTAAAGTATTCTCAATATTCTCCAATCCCTCTCTCTTCTGGATGTCTCTTATAAAAAATCTGACCCTTTGATAATCGGAATCATCTTCAATAAGCTCTGCATTAGAATATCCAAGTTCACGATATTCTGAAAGAGTTGAGTCTGGAAGAGAAGCACTCATCATGAGAATAGGAACTTTCCAATAGCTCAAAAGTTCTAACAAAACTCTAATATTTGCTTGTGTGAAATCATCATAAAAGTCCACTTCATCTACCACTAAACAAGAATTAGCAAGATTAAAAGTAATAAGATGATGATCTTCTCGACTCAGTGTTAATGCCATTAACAGATGATCTATAGTACAGACAGTTATAGGAGTAGCTAAATACCTAGCTAATTGGTGAGTCATTCGCTCTTTTTGCACATTAGAATGTCCCATCTCTACAGCACTCTGATACTTTACATGCCACGATGTCGAATGATACAACCCTGTATCAGAAAGTGTCTTAGAAATGTTAATAGCTAAAGCATTAGATGTAAACCGGGTTGGCATTGCAATCACCAATCGATCGGCTCTCTTATTTTCTATCTGTTTGGATGCCCATAGTAAAGCAGCATCTGTTTTTCCTGCCCCTGTGGGAGCACGTACTAAAAGAAAATCTTTCTTCCAATTTGTCTCTACAAGTTTTTGGACAGTGCGTTTTTCCCAATTCGAGGGAAAGGAATACTCAAAAGAAGAAATATCAACAACATCCAAACCTTCTTCTCTTGCACTCGCTCTGTGATCGGCTAATCTTAAAAGACCTCTTGGACCTGCATAACAATAATGCTCTATTGCTAATTTTTCAGTATCACCTGATTCTGAAATATTATTAGACTCCTTCAAGAACTCTATCCAAATCTCCTTTCCTGCCTCTTGTTTCCATCGTTCCTCATATCGAAATCCCAATTTTCCATGGTGTGCTCCAATGGCGACCTTAAGCCAAAGAGGAAATTTTTTCTGAACGGACTTTATGGAATAAATCTCGTGACGGATTCCCACCATACGGAGATTTTTTCCTACTTCTGTTCCTCTCTCTAATTGATACTGTGAAAAAGATTTAGTCTGTTCCTTTTTTAACCACAAAACAAAGTTTTCATAGTCTTTCCAACAAGCTTGTTGCCAACACTTTTCTCTCTTTCCTTCGTCATGATATCTACAAGCCAACTCCAATCTTCTGGAGAAATCTTTTCCGCTAAAGCTATGATATTTCTCCTTAGTCGCCGGCAATATGGCAACAATAGTCTCTCCTTCACGAACCACATTAGAGGTATGTTCCTCTAATGTGATTCCCGAAGGTTTAGCCAAAATCTTGGATTTTTCCTCTGATATATTTACCCTATTTGAATATGTCTTCATATTTCTTTATAATCTCATTTCCCCTCTCATCTTTTTCAGAAGGATCAAAGAGATTATTTGCTTCTAAGAAAGCAAGTGCGTCACTATATGCTTTATTGACGCTATTCTCTGTTTTATCGTCTCCTATAAAATACTTTGCATTTCTACTATCCAGTTCGGCTATAATATTCTTTCTCTCTTGCTCATCAGCACTAAAATATCTCATAGCCTTTCTACTCAAATGTTCATCAAAAACAATAAATACTTTTTCCGGTTCCCCACAAATAGCATTTCTTGCTTGATTTGCATAGTCATTCATCATTCTGGTTGCTTCCAGATAAAGCTTTACTCTTCTCTTTCTTTCTTGCTCGGTCGCATGCTTGACGTATTTAACTCCAACATTTAATGTTTCTTCATAATTAAATAATTTGGATATACTTAGAGCACTTACATCCAAATGAAAATTCATCAACATAGAATCCCGTTCACTGAACTCTTTAGTCGCCATAGCCTGTTCCTTGGCATTGGCGTCATACTTTATCCTCACCAATAAATCTCTCCCCACATTACTTTCATTTAGAGAAACTGCATAAGTTGCAGAAAGAGGTGCAATACGTCGATCTGTATATCCTCCTTTACTAGGATTCATAAAACCTCCAAGATCAGCACGCAAGTCTTTTTCGACCAAAGAAGTAATACCATCAGCATTAGAAAGAAAAGTATCTTTTCTTTCCGGATCTACCATATTAAGCCTATCCATTGCGGAAAACAAAACATGTCTCTGCATTTGTCCACTAACATAGACTCTACCATCGGGTCTTCTTTTAATAGAATTAGCATTACCCAACAGCTTATCTCCACCATTAGCAATATGGTTTTCAAAGGGTGCTACTATAGACACCAAAATTCCTGTAATATTCATCTCATTTCTTTTTTATGCGTTATTTAGATCTTCACTATCATCTTCCACGTCATCAATGTCTTCTTGCTCCATTGACTGCTTTTCACTTTTTATTCGAGAAAAAGCTATAAGAATATCCTTGGCACTATCCAATGGGATGTTTCCAATAATTGTATTTTCAATAAACAGAGAAGCTTCAAAAGGAGCATCTGTATTTGAAATTCGACCAGCCCTTGTCAAGATTTGAGCAATCATGGCAGGACCATTTTTAGCTGAAAATATCGAACTTTCTAACTCAACTAAGGTCTTAAATTTTATCTCTTCCCACTTTTGCCAATAGTTTGGAGAACCTTTGGCTTTTTCCAGCTCCTTAAAAGCTACCTTAGAGGCTATTTTATTTAGCCATTGTCCAAGGCTTTTTGCCGATTCCACTACTTTCTGATCCATTTTTTCTATCCTTATAAAATATGTATTAAATAATAATTCTGCACTAACAGGATATTCTGCTCTAAATACCATAAAATCCTTGAAAGATGAGGAATTAAACAAGTGTAAAAAACGAGACAACGCAAAATCGAAACGTTCATATTCAATACTAACAGACTTCTGTGCTATTCTTTTTCCACACTTGTAAAGTCTAGAGTAATACATCCCATCGACTATGCCACGCAATTGCTTTTGCTTCGCCAATTCTATAATATAATGATTATACGAAAATGGCTTTGCATCCCCATATTGTATCAGATAGATATCAGCAGATTTTAGTGCGTCTAAAACGCGTTCTGCCCGAATGGAGCACTCGGAATCCTTTGTCATTTCTCCCAATGCGGCGAGTAAAGATATTCCATTCATCACAAAACTTTTCGGCGCTCCGGGATAATTTCCACGATACAGAAGCGGACGTTTGGGTTTATTCTTGATTACTCTTCCCTTAAATAATCCCTCTGTTCTCTGTCTCATCATTCTATCAAAAACATATATGAAGTCAAGCATTCGCTCAGCAGAGAGATCAGGTATAATACAAAAGTTACTTCCTTCGTGCTGACAACATGGCTTCAGATCAGTCGTAGTCGCTATGGTACCCAAGATTTTCTCTTTGATAGAAGCTTTAGGCTTACTTCTTGTTATTCCTCCTTTTTCAGTAAATCCCAAAAATTCTCCAGCAAGAGGTATTTCAGACATCACAACCTCCTTCATCTTTTCAAGATCACAATCTGACTCACATAAGGTCGCTTCGTATGCACTCAGACTCTTCCACACATTACCAGCAAGCATATCAGTAGACATAATGCTAGGAGAAAGGAACACTCCCTTTTCCGTATTTCCTTTCTCTTTTGCAATATAGTCATAAGAAACGTCTTCTTTTCCTTCCCAAGCCTCATTAGGCATTAGACGAAAACGATTTTTACAGTGTCTAATCTCCTCTAAAAGAGACAGCTCCTCTGTTTTTGCATCGGCAGAATCTTCTTTTCTAAATAAAAGAAGAGCTTCTGCATATTTAATGAGAGGATGTTCATTTATTTTCATAGTATCCAACTTTAATATTTATCCAACCTTCACTTGTTCCTAAATACCCCATGTTGTTATCCAAAGACCCAAGCAAGAGCTTTCCGAGAAATGGTGAAACCTTAAGATCTATCACGTAACGACCTCCAATATCCACATACTCCCTATTGGTTGGCGTTGTATAGTAAGTAGGGAAATATCCTTTTGTTGTCTCAAATAACTTTGGATCTTTAACAATGTTTTCAAGATCTTTAATTACACGATAATCCATACTGGAACATCCACCCACATGTGTCTTTCCTGCATCCCCTCTCCTATACTGCCTTTTCCAAAAATCATTAAACTTTATCACTTCACCCTCTGACTTTATCTCACACTTAAGAACATCAAAATGTTCCATTAGAAGTGGCTTATAGCTTGAAGAATAGTCATACTTTTCGTGTTTATATGCTTTATCTCTCTTCTTTCTGATTTTGGAGATCTCCTTAATTATATCTTCCCTACACTTAGGACTGAAATGCCATCCGAAAATATTTTCAAATAGTCCGCATAGCATTTTTTTACTTGGAACGTCCAAAGTTTTATAGTAAGATCCCGGGAACTCTGAAACCATTGAAAGAGGGACAAGAGGTTCTAAGATGAGTTGAATCTTATCCGTAAGTTCCGGAACATCCCGAAGGATCTCAAGATTTATGCTTTTTTCTGTTGTATTCATACTGATAATCTATTTGTCTGTTATACAACCAAAACCTATACCGGTAGAGTGTCCTATTCCTATATTCCAGATATATAGTTTTGTCTCCGGCTTACCAACGATTCTGATCGGACACCAACTCGTTTTATTTTTAACTCCTCTATAATCTATGAGCATCCCCTTAGCCCCTCCGCTATCTCTAATAAATTCCGCATAAGCAGAAGGGTCTTCAAGCCCCCCCATTCTGAGTTTTGCTTGAAGTGATTCTGTAAGCACCTTATCTGCTTCCTTATCTGAAAAAATAATATGAGAGTATCCTCCTTCCGGTTGTTTTTGCTTCAACAAAATGGGGCTTACCGGATAGAATATATCACAACCTGACAGATCAGGATCTCCCATGACCAATATTTCTTGGACTACTAAGCCATTGAACATGGTTGGATCTTTAGAAATTCCATCTATGAATCTATCTAAAACTTCCTTGTATGGAGTACCTATGATAAGGCTCCCGGTGGATTCAAACATCATTCCGTTCATACCCTTTACCGCTCGTCCTCCTCTAAGTCGAGAAAAACTAAAAGGCGATTTATTCCCATGCCATTCATTATCTCCCAACCATTTTTGAATGGTTCCAACAAGTAAAGGTTGATGAACAAAAGGGACAAAACTATTATTTCCGGATATGCTTAATTTAATCTTCATAAATTGTTAAATGTATTTCGGGGATTTTATTTCCTCCAAATATAGTCAATAAACACTAATATTCCAATCTATGTTATAAAACAATAAGATGATCATAACGACGATTGTAAGATCGTTCGGTTTGCTTCACAAGAAGTTTATCCAAAAGGATAAAAGAATGTCTTAATCATTTAATAACAAAACAGATAAAGAGAATAACAGCTCGCAAAAGAGGGAAAATACAGTTTAGGAAAGAGATGAAAAGGAATGGTCTTATGATGTTTGATGATGAAAAGATGGCATAAGCGTATTTATAAATATTCTTTATCAAGAATAAAAATAGTTCTAAAAGCAAACAATTGTGGAAGTCAGGACATGGGGTATAAAAATCAAGGGTAGATTTTTGGAAATCGAGATTGGGTTTTGAGAAATCGAGGCTTGAATTTTGGAAATCAACTCGTGATTTGAACTCTTTATCCTGTTTAACGAAAGATGTGAACAGGGTTATCTGAACTTCTGAACGGCTATACGGCAAGATGGAGAGCCGTGAAGAAGATACGGGATTCGGTAGTGGGGAAGGTTGTAGGATAGACAAAAGCAGGAAGAAATGCCGTGAAGAAGATACGGGCTTCGGTAGTAGGGAGTGTTGTATGGTAAACAAAAACAGAAAGGAGTGCTGCAAGGAAGATACAGGAAGAGATACGGAGAAAAAATAGTATCTTTATGGTCGCGTGTTTATGGACACAAAAGATTTAGTAAACCCTTATAAACCCTTCTATTTATGACGAATATAAGAGCCGACTATGCGTCTATTCTTCAGCATTTTCCTATCGAGGGAGAGGTTGTGGAAGTGGTGCCCGTAGGTAACGGACACATCAATGACACTCTCGGAGTGAGGATGTCCGATGGAGAGTTCAAGTATATTTTACAGCGTATCAATCATCTGATCTTTACGGATGTGGAGACGCTTCAGAACAATATCTTTGCAGTTACGGAGCATATCCGCAAGAAACTGTCGGAGCGAGGAGAGAAAGATTTGGACAGAAAGGTGCTGACATTTTTCCGTACCAAAGATGGCAAAAACTATCATTTCGATGGAGAGAGCTACTGGCGCGTATGCCTCTTTATTCCGGACAGCGTGAGCTACGAGGCTGTTACTCCGGAGCTTTCCTACGAAGCAGGTAAAGCGTTCGGCGAGTTCCAGGCGATGCTTGCGGATATTCCTGCCGGAGTGTTGGGCGATACCATTCCAAACTTCCACAACATGACGTTTCGCCTCGGTCAGCTAAGGGATGCGGTGAAAGAGGATAAAGCGGGCAGACTGTCGGAGGTACAGTGGTTAGTGGATGAGCTTGAAAGCCGTGCCGAAAAGATGTGCATTCAAGAGAGACTGTATGAGGAGGGTAAGCTCACGATGCGTACGAACCATTGCGACACGAAGGTGAACAATATCCTTTTCGATAAGAATGAAAAGAAGGTGCTCTGCGTGGTGGATCTCGATACGGTTATGCCGGGATTTGTTCTTTCCGATATAGGCGACTTCATCCGTACAGCAGTGAATACAGGCAGAGAAGATGAGCCGGAGCTTGAGAAGATCGGCGTCAATATGCCTATATTCGAGGCTTACACTCGTGGATATATGGAGAGTGCGCAAGCGTTCCTAACGCCTCAGGAGATCCGTCTGCTCCCTTATGGCGGAAGATTGCTTAC
Source organism: Porphyromonas sp. COT-108 OH1349 (assembly GCF_000768755.1). Taxonomy (NCBI): domain Bacteria; kingdom Pseudomonadati; phylum Bacteroidota; class Bacteroidia; order Bacteroidales; family Porphyromonadaceae; genus Porphyromonas; species Porphyromonas sp. COT-108 OH1349. Next base: position 80,149 of record NZ_JRAH01000020.1, read on the forward strand.
TTATATGCAGACCGTGCGCTTCTTGACAGACTATATCAACGGTGATACTTACTACAAGATAGAGAGTCCGAAGCATAATCTGCAACGCTCTTTGGCTCAGTTTGAGTTTTTCAAAAGGCTGGAAGAGAAGGCAGAAGAGATGGATGCTTTCATGGCTCAATGGCTGTAATAGAGCGGACAGATCCTCTTTTTGAGACCTTTTCAAAGGTATCTTTTTATCTGTCCCGACAATAAAAAAATCCGATTCGACCAAAATCGAATCGGATTTTTCGTATATCCTTAAAAGATTGTTCCTAAGAAAGGAGCAGCTCAATCTCCTGTTGTCAGAAGAGAGAGAACTTCACATAACGCTTAGGATTTGCCTTGATGTCCACAAGAAGACTATCGGCAGAGAGGGCTACGCGGTTGAGCTGTTCGTAGAGCCTTTTGTCTGTGAGAAGCAGTCCGAGTGTATTGTCGGGCTGTTGAAGCTTCCGGGTAAGCTGATGAAGCTGCTCTACGGTACGCTGAAGCTCTGCGTAAGTGGCAGCATAGTCGAGGCTGTCGAGCTTGGATGTTATGCCGGCTATGGAGGCTGCTCCGGCTCTGAAATCGGTCATCATTCCGGGCAGATGCTTGTCTATGGATAGTCTGAGTGTGCGTACGGTTTGGTTCAGGTTGATAGAGGTGGCATGAATTTCACCAAGTGTTTCGGGAATATTCCCGTTGTCAATAATGGTATGAATACCCATGAGAAGAGTATCTATCCTGTTGATCGTCCCTGCCAACTTAGGAAGAAGCTCGTCGGTAAACTGAGAAAGAATATCCGTTGTGGCTTTACTGTTCAGCCTCTCACCCGGTTGATGAAAATCGGTAGTACCGGTGCGAACAATCACCAGCTCGGCTCCACTTAAAGGGTTACCCTTGACTATGACGTAGCTGCTCTTGGGTATCTTCAGATTTTTATCTATGGACATTTCGACCTTTGTACCTGTGAAGTCTTTGTAGTCGTACTCCACAGCCGTAACCAAGCCTACCCGGTATCCGTCTATGAGGATGGGAGTGGATACGGTAACGTCTTTGGCATTTTGCAAACTGGTATAGTACACGTATTCCCGACTGAATATATTCAGCCCCTTTAAGAAGTTGAGTCCAAAATAGAGAATGACCAATGCAATGAGTCCTACAATTCCGATTCTTAACAACTGCGACTTCTTGTTGAGTGTTTCCATACAGTTTTGCTTAATATAAATACAACGATAATTCTAATCTACCCTTTTATCTCCGACAAAGGTAACGATAAAACAGCCATTAAAAACTTTCTTCAGCTTCTTTTGTTGCTCCAAAGCCTCTTTTTGAGAGGCAAAGTCGTAAAGAGTATATTTGTATTGGTCGCCATCCCGATAACATTTGAGATGCTGTCCATACCCTTTGAAGCGAGCATCTGACGGATCTATCTTTTTGGAATGAGTAAGGATCTGAATGCGGTATCTCTTCTCCCCTTCCGGAGCGGATGCTTTCTGTGTTTCTGCGTGAACAGATGTTTTGGTAGAAGCATTCACCTCTTCCGCAGGCGGCTGTGGTGCAGACTGCGCAGACTGAGCGGAAAGCTTTTTATCTAAATCCTGCTTATACTTGATCACCGCAGAGGATATGGAACGCGCCATTTCGTCTATACCGGCTGAGGAGTTCATGTAACTCTCTTCTTGCCGATCGGATATAAACCCTAACTCTATAAGGATACTCGGCATGGATGTACGACGCAAAACCAAAAAGATATTCTGCTTGACCCCTCTATTGACCCGACGTCCTCCAACGACCAAATTCTTCTGCACGTTCTGAGCCAGCTTGATGGAGCTTTCCATGTTCTTATTCTGCATGAACTCGAACATGATATAGCTCTCCGTGGAGTTGGGATCGAAACCTTCATATTTTGTCTTGTAGTCATCCTCTTTGAGGATAACGGAGTTTTCTTTCATCGCTACACGAAGATTCTCTTCCGAGCGAGCGAGACCGAGAGTATAAGTTTCTATTCCTCGTGCCGACTTGGACTTTACGGAGTTGGCATGTATAGAGACAAAAAGGTCGGCATGGTTGCGATTGGCATAGTCTGCCCTCTCGTTGAGACCGATAAACACATCGGTGGAGCGAGTCATCAAAACAGCGATGCCGGGATCCTGCTTACGCAGAAACTCTCTTACTTTTAGTCCTACTTTGAGAACAATATCTTTCTCCTTGCTAATGGTTCCCAATGCTCCGGCATCCTTGCCTCCGTGCCCGGGATCTATGACCACGACAAACTTCCCTTTGCTATTCCGAGCAGAAACAGAAGAGGAGAAAAAAGGAAAGAGAAAAGAGAGAAAAAGTGCAAGTAAAGTAGATCTGGTCATAACGTTATTCGTTTACTTCCATTCTGTACGGAGCTATTCCGGTCTCTTCATAGTATGCCAAGAGAGCTTCCTGGTCGTCCGAAATGAGCAGGATATGGTCTTCCACTTGGAGTTCGGTAGTTCCGCTCGGTATAAAATAGTGTCCTCCACGCAATACCATCACCGCAAGTGTATGGCGTGGAAGGGGTATATCTGTGAGAGTGTTGCCGTAAGCCAACATCTCTTGCGTAACAATAATCTCGCTTAGTGCGCTCTTGATCTCTTCGGGAAGCTCGACATCAAATACTCGTTTCTGCACCGGTTCATCCACCAAATCGAGCTTTTCTGCCATCCATGTAGCGGTAGAGCCTTGTATAATGAGGGAAAGCAGAGTGATGAAGAAAACCACGTTAAAAATAGTAGTGGCATTAGGAACTTCTGCAACTAAAGGATAGGTGGCAAAGATGATGGGGACAGCACCACGAAGACCCATCCATGAGACATACAGCCTTGCCTTATTACTCAAAGAGCTTCTTATGGGTAAGAGGGTCAAGAATGTAGCAATAGGGCGCCCAAGAAATATCAAAAACAGGGCTATGAGTATCGCCGGAATGGCAACGTGGAAGAGTTCGGAGGGAACGACCAACAGCCCCAACGTAAGGAACATAATAAGCTGCCAAAGCCATGCGAAACCATCAAAAAATCCTTTGACAGACTTCTGAAACTTGAGTTTAGAGTTTCCTACGATGAGCCCTCCGATATAAACAGCCAGATATCCATTGCCCTTAAATGCGTATGCAGAAGCAAAGATCAGCCCCGAAAATGCCAATAACAAAATGGGATATAGAGAAGGATTGGGGAGATTGATCCTATTGACCATCCAAACGGCTATCTTTCCCATCCCCCAACCGACAAAAGCACCAATGATAAACTGTCTGAAAAAGTCAAACACTGCTTCAAAAGTACTTATATCGCCTAACGAAGCCAGCTGAATAAGTATCACTGTAAGCATATATGCCATAGGGTCATTGCTTCCACTCTCCAACTCCAGTGTGGGACGGAGATTCTGTTTCAGCGTAATCTCTTTCGTCCTCAAGATAGAGAATACAGAAGCAGAATCGGTAGAGGACATTACCGCAGCACAAAGCAAAGATTGTACATAGGTAAGATGGATGGGCATGAACTCAAGCTGAAAGAGATAGTATATGAACGTTCCTGTAAGCAGAGTTGTAAGCAAGACCCCAACCGTAGCCAGAGATATTCCTTCTTTCAGACGAGGCTTTACATCCTTGAAGTTGGTATCCATACCTCCTGAAAAAAGGATTACCGTTAAAGCCATCACTCCAACGAACTGTGCTATCTTGGTGTCGTTAAAACTGATCCCGAGTCCTTCCTCTCCTGCCAACATACCAACTCCCAAAAAGAGAAGCAGTACAGGTACGCCCAGCTTGAAGCCGGCTCGACTAAGAATGAGTCCTAATATGATGAGTGAAGATCCTACGAGAAGAAAATGTTCCGGAGTAAACATGGATACGGTCTTAGATATTGTGTGTTGTAGTTTGAGTAATTATTTTAGAGATTATTCTCATCGCCGGGCTTGTACTGAGAGGAGTAGATAAGGTACTCGATTCTTCTGCATCGGGATATATCCTCTGCTCTATCTCCTTTCATTTTGTACTTGTCCAAAGGAGGTATCTTGAGCTCTTGTCCGAGAGGGACATTATTGTAATCCGATATGACAGAATAGTTCTCCATATAGATGCAGACCCAAAAGATAACATTCCCATAATGTTTCTGTGCCAATCCACTTAAAGTGGTGCCTCTTTCTACTGTCTCCACAGCAAGAGGAAGCATCTTGTCTGTCTGCTCTTCCGGTTCGGCATCTACCTTTTGAGCCTCTACCACCTCTGTTTGTGGAAGAGGAGCGGGAAGCGTTTCAGGGACTGTCTCCTTATGAGAGTTCAGATACCAAAACATAATACCTCCAAGCAAGAGAAGGAGTATGGGAATAAACAAAAAGGCAGGAGACCATTTCTTCTTGTTTTGCACAGCCGGTACAACATCAATCCCTTGTTCCGAAGAAGAGGGTGTATCTTTTTGCCCTAAAACAGAAATATCGAAACTACCGCTTTCAACCTTTTTCTCTTCCGGTATAAATCGAGGAATAGAAAATGTTTGAACCGGTGTTTCGATATGAATATCGGATATCTTTTTGATGTAAAGATCGGGGAATAAAGAGGCAGACTTTAGTATGGTTGGCTCAAAAGCCTCAAAAGGTTTTTGAAGTCGCTCGACAAAAGAGGCATCAGGGGAGAAATCGAGAGTGCTACCTTCAGAAGCATTACGCAGAGAGAGTGTACCAAATCCCTCTTGGTACGCACTTTTCCCCTCTAAAAGCAGAGACAAGAAAGAGCGAGTGTGTTCTTCCAGATCAAGGGCAAACTCTTTGCAAGAGAATGTAGAGTAAATCTCGGAAAGCAGTTGAGCCGTATGATGTTGAGAGTATGATGAGAGAAGGGACAAGTCTCTCTTCTGAAGAAAAGAGATAAGCTCTCCGGCCGGCTCGAAAACAAGAGCAATATGAGGAGGGAAAAGGTATGGAGTGTCTTCTAAAACACCGATGTACTCATCTTCGCATTTCACATAGAGAGTACCTACACCTTCCCAACAAAAAGGATTTCCGTCAAGAAGCGTAGTCTGAAGCCAGTGCACCCATAAGCATATGAGGCGAGATTCGTTCCCGTATGTGTTCATGCCACAATTTCAATTTATGTTTTGTTTCGTATCTCTGCTATAAGGTCAAAACCTATAGTGTCCACAATATCAGCTTTGTAAAACTGCCCTATATCCAAAGGAACAGACAAGCATCCTTGCTTGGAGATTAGTACTTCCGGATCGACATCGGGAGAGTCAAACTCTGTACGACCGATATAATACTCTGTATCCTCTCTGTCTATAATGACCTTTTGCTGTTGTCCTACTTTCTGTTGAGCATTATCAAAAGCAATACCCTCTTGCAGCTTCATTAGTTTGGATAGTCTATCCTTCTTTATCTTCAAGGGGATATCGTCTTTATAGTGCTTCCAAGAGTATGTGTCATCTTCGTGGGAGTATGCAAAAGCTCCCATTCGTTCAAATCTTTGTGCAGCGACAAAATCCAAGAGTTCTTCAAAATCCGACTCTGTCTCTCCGGGATGTCCTACCATCATTGTAGTACGGATGTGAATACCCGGAACTTCTTGCCGAATCCGACTTAGAAGAGCTTCTGTTTCTTTTCTCGAGATACCTCTTCTCATAATCTTCAACATATTGTCTGAAGCGTGTTGCAAAGCGATATCCAAGTAGTTGCAGATCTTATCCTCTGCTGCCATAACCGGCAAAATATCCAAAGGGAACTGTGTAGGATAGGCGTAGTGCAAACGTATCCACTCCAGTCTGTCTATGGTACATAGCTCTCTTAGCAAGTCTGCCAAAGCAGCTCTCTTATAAAGATCCCTTCCATAATAAGTAAGATCTTGAGCGATGAGCTGAATTTCTTTTACACCACTATCAGTAAGAGATGTAACTTCTTTTATGATGTTATCTATACTCCTACTCTTGTGCTTACCGGTGATGAGAGGAATGGCACAATAAGAACAAGCTCTATCACACCCTTCCGAAATCTTCACATAAGCATAATGCTGTGGTGTGGTGATCTTCCTAAGACCCGAAGCATCAACAAGAAAAGCCTTGGTAAGATTTCCGACGAGGTCTTTCCAGTCGAACTTTCCATAATACGCATCGACTTCCGGGATCTCTTTTTTCAGTTCTTCCCTGTATCTTTCAGAGAGGCAACCCATCACATAAAGCTGTCCTATGGCACCTTGCTTCTTTGCCTCTACCATTCTAAGAATAGTTTCGATAGACTCCTCCTTGGCATCTCCTATAAATCCACAAGTATTGATAACAACGATCTCTCCACAAACCCTCTCAGGATCATGAAAGACCTGATACCCCACCGTAATAAAATGGTGCATCAGCAGTTCTGAATCTACGAGATTTTTAGAACATCCCAGTGTTATGATATCTACTCTATTCTTTCTCATTCAAATTGAATCTCTTATATACTCCTTGAGAGTTATTCACCGAAGAGAGAGTCCACAAACTCTTTCTTACGGAAAAGCTGCAAATCGGTAACTTTTTCTCCCAATCCTATGTACTTTACAGGTATCTTAAATTGGTCTGAAATACCTATTACGACACCTCCCTTGGCTGTTCCATCCAACTTTGTTATAGCCAAAGCATTCACTTCCGTTGCAGCTGTAAACTGCTTTGCTTGTTCAAACGCATTTTGACCTGTGGAACCATCCAGAACAAGAAGAACTTCATGAGGAGCATCCGGTACAACTTTTTTCATGACGTTCTTTATCTTGGTAAGTTCATTCATCAAGCCGACCTTATTATGAAGTCTGCCGGCTGTGTCTATGATAACCACGTCTGCTCCACTGGCTTTTGCAGAAGAGAGTGTATCGAAAGCGACAGAAGCAGGATCCGAACCCATTTGCTGCTTGACAACAGGCACTCCCACTCTTTCGCCCCAAATAACCAACTGGTCAACAGCGGCGGCTCTAAATGTATCCGCTGCACCAAGAACGACATTATATCCTGCAGACTTGAATTGGTATGCTAACTTCCCTATCGTCGTTGTCTTTCCAACACCATTGACCCCTACAACCATTATGACATAAGGTTTTGTTTCCTTAGGGAGAGAAAACGCATCGCCATCCATAGAGTTGTTCTCTTCCAACAGAGCAGCTATTTCTCCTCTAAGTATTTTGGTCAGCTCGTTTGTTCCAAAATATTTGTCTTGAGCAACGCGTTCTTCTATACGTTTAATGATCTTCAGAGTGGTTTCCACTCCGACATCAGATGTTACCAAGATTTCTTCCAGTTCGTCCAAGACCTCATCGTCAACCGTGCTTTTTCCGGCTATTGCACGACCGATCTTAGAAAAGACGTTGGACCTTGTGTTCTCCAAACCCTCATCCAAAGTTTTCTTCTTATCCTTTGAAAAAAAACCAAATAATCCCATAACTCTATCCCTTTTTGCCTTTAATATCTTCTTAACTGCCTAACACATCCTATTCAGGTAATCTTCATATCCGTATGAGCGATAAATCTCAAACGTGCCATCTGTATGCTTAATAGCAATACTTGGATGAGGAATACCATTAAACATTGTCGTCTTTACAGTAGTATAATGAATCATGTCCTCGAACAAGACAATGTCTCCAATCTTAACTTCCTGAGGAAAGGTCCAATCTCCTATAAAATCTCCACTCAAACAGCTGTTGCCTCCTATTCTATACACATATCCTTTCTCCGGGAATGCGCCAATCTCTGCTCCACGGACACGTGGCTGATACGGCATCTCAAGACAGTCCGGCATGTGAGCGGTGAAAGAAGCATCTACGATAAGAGTTTTTATTCCACTATTTTCAACGACGTCCAATACCTGAGTCTTCAAGTAACCGGTTTGCCAAGCAAAAGCACTTCCCGGCTCTAAAATAAGAGTTAGATTCGGGTATTTTTCTTTGAACCTCCGCAACAGCGTAATCAAATGTTCAACATCATACTCTGCGTGAGTCATCAAATGTCCTCCTCCCATATTGAGCCACTTTAGTTGAGGAAGATATTCTCCAAACTTTTCCTCCACGTGCTTGAGAGTTTCCTCTAAATCATAAGAATTACTCTCACAATGGGAATGAAAATGAAAGCCGTCTATACCTTGGGGAAGCTCTTGAGGCAACTGAGAGGATAATATACCCAATCTTGAACCCGGAGCGCAAGGATTATATAAATCAGTCCCTACCGTAGAATATTCGGGATTGATGCGAATACCACAAGAGTGTGTTCCTCCATAGTTTTGCACAAGAGGATAAAATTTTTGAAACTGAGATAGCGAGTTAAAGACAATATGATCGCTATATTTCAAAATCTCATCGAATTCATCCTCTTTGTATGCAGGAGCAAAAGTATATGTAGGAGATCCCATATATTCATACCCCATCCGAGCCTCAAATATGGAACTTGCGGTGCTTGATTTGATATACTCTCGAAATATTGGAAAAGATTTCCAAAGAGCAAAAGCCTTGAATGCCAATATTATTTCTGCTCCACTTCTTTGGGCAACATCTTTTATGAGGGAAAGATTATAACGTAGCTTCTCCTCCTCCATGACATAACATGGGATCTTCGGATGCTCTTTTTCTGTGGGGAGAATATTCTTAAACTCTTGCATAAAACTCTATTCAAAAAATCAGCTGCCAACAGCTGTTCTAATAATTTCAGTGAAAATCGGCTTAACACCTGTTATAATAAATTCCGCAGCTATCACCATCAATATCAAGCCCATAATTCGAGAAAGAACTTTATTACCGGTTTCTCCGAGCCAAACAGTTATGCGTTCTGATGTTCTTAAAATCAAACCCGCCGAAATATAAAACAATATGATGGTCGCCACCAATATTATTACCTTTCCATTAGTATCGGCCTCTTCTCGGAGTAAAATTCCGTTGGTCATCATGCCGGGACCACACAAAATAGGAATGGCTAATGGAATTATAGAGATATTATCGGTATCCTCCTGCTTTTCCGTATCGTGATCTTCAACAAGCTTAGAGTTTCTCCTACTGCCGGCATCGTTCATCATTGCATATCCCAGATTAAAAAAGATAATTCCTCCAATAATACGAAAGCCATCTATGGATATTCCAAAGACCTTAAAAATAAGAGGTCCAAGAAATGCAAAAAACAAGAGTGTTACAATAGAAGCTGTTATAGCCTTTACGATAACTCGCCCCTTAGCCTTTTGGGTTAACCCATTTGTAAGAGAAAGATAAAACGGCATAACAGCCAAAGGATTAGATATAGTAACAAGGGATACTATACAGATGAGAAAAAATCCCCATCCTCCATCAAATACTTCCATAAGAAAATGTTTTACTCTATTCTAAATGCTTTCTTACCTATCAAATGACCATCCGAGAAGATATCTGCCCTATAATTTCCCTCCAAAAGATATTCACTGATATCCCAAAATAGAGTTACTTGAACAGGTTCTCCATCGTACTCAATAGTTCTTTTCATAGAATATTCAAGCATTCCATTTTCATACGCAAAAGTGCCATCATGTAAAGTCAGTATTTCTCCATCAGGCTTCAAAATACGAACATAAATAGTCTTCTCTCCTACTTCTGCCGTTACATTACGATCTATATTTGCAACAACACGGATTTGAGCAGCTTTCTTTATCTTTTTAGTCTCTTTACCTTTCTTATCCAATAAAGAGACTGCAATATACGAAACACTAAGCTTACTGGCTCTTTGAACCTGCTCATTCAGGGCAGTCTTCTCGGCTTGAAGTCTCTGAGCAGTGGTAGTTACTTGAGATATCTGCTGGCGGACTCTGGTATTCTCTTCTTTAAGCTCCATATTTGCTTTGTTCAACGAGTCTATCTGCTGTACATAGTGTCGCATGATCTTTCGGAGTGTTTCCAATTCCTTCTTGAGTTCTCCAATCCGTTTTGCATTATTGCTCTTAACGGTCTTCAACTCTTCCATCAAGCGCTGTACTTTTGCTTGCTCTCCCTCAAGTTTCTTCAATAAGGAGTCATTACTCACTGTGAATTTATATCCTTCATACTGCATAGATAAATCGTTAAACTCCTCTTCAAGAAGTTGTCTATCCAATATCATCTGCTCTTTGAACTCATTGAGTTCATTATTTTGTCTCAGAAGGATAAAACCTGCCACTCCCAAAGCTATGGCAGCCACTACAACTATGGTATAAACTAAAGCTTTCTTCTGCATATATTGTCGCTATTTCTCTTCTATAAAAACTTCTTATTATTCCACCAAAATATTATTTTTTCGTTTTTCAATAGGCTTTTCATACTCTCCTCACTCTCAAGAGGAGTACCATCTATGCCCGTCAGATGTACGGAAAGACCAACTTTCCCTCTATCACCTTCTATAAAAGTAAGAAGATTTGTGATGGATACAAGCTGAGACATTACTAACTTACCCTGTGTCATAGCTTTAGAAGAACTATTCTTCATGAATGTTTCAAAAGAATATGATGGTTCATGGAAAGTTTTATCTTTTTTCTTCCAAGACACATCATAAAAAGACAAGACCGAATGCTCAGGAGAGATTAAAGATGTTCTGATAACAGCAATCAAAGGATCTTTTTGCCCTTTCACCGGAAGCATACAAAGCTCTATCTTTGAGTGCTTATCCAGTACAACAACCATTCTCGTATTGCTAAGATAAAGGAGTTTACTTTTGCCATTAAATTCATTCTCCACCTCCAAGTCTACCTCTTCTTTCTCCCTCCTCGCTTCATAACGATCTATCAGATCTTTCTTATTATTCAAGGAAAGTACGGGAAAAGCAGATTCCGGAGCATCAATAAAGACTTCTGCTACAGTTTGAGCTGATAAACTGCCACAGCAAAAGATCAGAACAAGGATACCCCACAAAAAAACTATATACTTTTGGAAATGCTTCATTCTCTTGTATTATCTAAAAACAAAGGTACTACATCTTTTGGGGTCATAAGATTCTGATGGGAAGTTCTCCGCGACGCAAGAAAAGCCTTTCGGAAGGAATGCTCCTCTTGAGCACCTTCAGTTCCAAATCTTTACCCACTCTTATTCCCTCTCGAAACAAGCGATTTTCCACAAACTTGTAAGCAAGATCGGGGTGATTATTGTCTTTGCTTAGGTGGCAAAGAGCTATAAAGGTCATATCCAAATGATAGTTAGAGGCTAGACATTCAGCACTTTTCACATTACTAAGGTGTCCTGTGCCACAAGTAATACGCTCTTTTAAAAACTGTGGATACCTACCTCCTTTCAACATTTCTTCATCATAGTTGCTCTCAAATACAAGAAAGTTACTTTGTCTTATAGCTCTCTCCACTTCAGGTGTAACATCTCCTATGTCCGTCATCAAAGTAAACACTCCGACAGGAGTCTCTATCATATATCCAATATTGTCTGTGCTATCGTGGGGAATAGGAATAGCTCTAACCCTGATAGCTCCTATTTCTGAGACCTTACTTGGCTCGATCGGCTTCAAATATCCGGAAATATCTTCTTGGATATATCTACTTGTGATAAGAGCGTGCATTACCTTTCTTGTAGCATAAATAGGCATATGATACCTCGTAGCAATACTTCCTACTCCACGCACATGATCAGCATGATCATGTGTTACCAAAATTCCGGATAGAGAGGTAGGATCTATTCCCTTATCTTTCAAGGCATCCACGATTGCTCGTCCTCTAAGCCCGGCATCTATGAGTACAGATGTTCCAAAATACGAGAAGAAGTAGCAATTTCCACTGCTGCCACTTCCTATGCTAAAAAATGTAATATAGTCAGCTGATTGTTTCACCTTAATGCTATTATCCCTCCTAAGTTTGCTTCGTCAATCCAAGCTTATTTCCCCTTTTAATGGTTCCTGCATTAGTTTCCTAACCGCATCCATAGGGAGTCCTTTACCCAAGAGATACATTAACTTACATAGCGCAGCTTCAAAGGTGAGATCTATTCCACTTATAACTCCTGCTTCTGAAAGTTCATTTCCCGTTTTATAGCGACGCATTTCAACAGCTCCCATAATACATTGGGTAACATTTACAATAACAATGTCTCGTGTTTCTATTGCATTACGTAAGGCCGATAAGAACCATTCATGAGTAGGAGCATTACCACTACCAAAAGTTTCCATGACGACGCCCTTAAGGTTTGGAATGCTCAGTATTTGATCAATCACAACGGGAGTTATTCCTGGAAAAAGCTTTAGTGCAACAACATTGGTATCCATTGATGTTGAAATCTTTAATGGTGCATTCAATGACAATAGATTTGCACTTCTTACTGCCTTTGAATAATGTATATTTATTCCGACATCAGCAAGAGGAGGAAAATTCGGTGTATCAAAAGCATTAAAATGATCCGTTGAAATCTTGGTTGTTCGATTTCCTCGCATCAATTTGTTCTCAAAAAAGACACAAACCTCTTGAATATAAGGCAATCCACTATCCCTTTTAGCAGCAGCTATTTCTATCGATGTTATAAGATTTTCCTTACCATCAGTCCTCAATTTCCCTATTGGTAGCTGAGATCCTGTTAATATTACCGGCTTTGCCAAGTCATCCAACATAAAAGAAAGAGCGGACGCAGTGTAAGCCATCGTGTCCGTTCCATGCAATACAACAAAGCCATCATAAATATCATAGTTCTTCTCTATTACTTTGGCTATTTCTATCCATGAAAACTGGTCCATCGAAGAAGAGTCCAATGGAGGGTCAAAAGAGACGGATGAAATATTATATCCAAAACGCTTTAACTCCGGAACCTGTGCCTCCAAGTAATGAAAGTCAAAAGCTTCTAAAAGCCCGGTATCACTATTCTCTATCATACCGATAGTCCCACCTGTATAAATAAGCAATACTGATGGTTTATTGGGACCTAATTTCATCTTTTTATTCTTTTTCTTTTAGAGACTCAAAATCAAAACATATATTGGAAATCATCATCCTCAATAGTGAGAGACAAAGATACAACTTTATTTCAACTCGGAAGTAATTAGAATTGGCTTCTGTCCTGCATTATATAAAGGGTGTTTTATCTGAATGGTCTTTATTGTGCTCCTGTTCATCTGCCCCCTTTAGCACAGGAAGGCTAATATTAAACCAAGCACAAAGAACCCGACAAACAATTACACTAAGAGCAGACAATAACTGAGTAAGCCCTAAGTTCATCCCTATACTTACCAAAATCGTATAGATAAGTCCTCCTAAGACGCACGCAAGAGCATAAATATCCTTTCTAAAGACAAGAGGTATCTCATTTATGAGGATGTCGCGAGTCATTCCACCAAAAAAGCCGGTGATAGTCCCCATGATGATAGCAACCCAATATGGGAATCCCAAATCCAATGTTTTATCAACACCAACCACAACAAACAATCCCAACCCTATGGCATCAAAAAGAAAAACCGTATTCTGCATACGGACCAGATATTTCTTAAAAATTGCGGTAAAAAGCAAGGCTACAAAAGAAATAATAAGGTATGACTCTTGTATCATCCAGAAAGGTGTTACACCCAAAAAAAGATCTCGAACGGTACCGCCACCCACTGCGGTAACAAAACCCACAACATAGGCACCAAACCAGTCAAACTTCTTCGCAGAAGCCAATCGAATACCAGATATAGCAAAAGCAAATGTGCCCAAATAGTCACAAATCGTAATAAAATCTATCATTAATCTACTTCTATAGACAGTTAATACTGTTCATTCTCGTTAGGAAAGTCTCCGCTTTTCACATCCTCAATATAGGCTTTCAATGCTTCATGAATAACTTCATTAAGTTTAGCATAGCGGCGAAGGAATCTTGGTGAAAACCCTTGAGATATTCCCAGCATATCGTGCATAACAAGTACTTGCCCATCTACTCCGGCACCAGCTCCAATGCCAATAACAGGAATCATCACACTCTCCGCAACTTGCTTTGCGAGCTGTGCTGGGATCTTTTCTAACACAAGAGCAAAGCATCCCAATTCTTCCAAAAGTTTTGCATCAGCAAGAAGTTTTTCGGCTTCTGCTTCTTCTCTTGCTCGGACAGCATAAGTGCCAAATTTATTTATACTTTGAGGAGTAAGCCCTAAGTGCCCCATTATTGGAATACCTGCCGACAAAATTCTCTGAACAGACTCGGTAATCTCTGAACCACCTTCCATCTTGATAGCATCTGCATGAGTCTCTTTCATCACACGTATAGCAGAGTGCAATGCCTCCTTTGAATTTCCTTGATAAGAGCCAAATGGAAGATCTACAACAACAAGTGCACGCCTCACAGCTTTCATCACGCTCTTGCCATGATAAATCATCTGATCCAATGTAATAGGAAGAGTAGTAACATTCCCAGCCATGACATTAGAGGCAGAATCCCCAACAAGAATAACATCCATGCCCGACTCATCTATCAATCCACCGAAAGAGAAGTCATAAGCTGTAAGCATGCTTATCTTCTCTCCCCTCTGTTTCATTTCCAGCAGTCTGTGAGTTGTTACTTTTTTTCTATCACTACTGAGATAATTGCTCATATTTCCCTTTATCTTTTGTTCAAAATCCTTGTAATTAGAAGAGTACAAAGGTAGAAAAGAAAATCCATAAAATTTTTCTTGACCTGACTTATCTGTGCAAAAAATCAAATATCATCTTTCCTCAAGGATAACATTATGCTGTCAAGTAATTAGAGATTAATTCTCTCTATTCTTTCAAATCATTAATGTACAATTGATAGAACAACATATATAGCCAATATCCTTTATATTTTGCCACTAAGGTACGATTGATAAATCAAAGGACAAATCAACAAAGAGATCAACTAACAGGAATTTTGATTCTTCTCAAGATTTGATTTGTCGCAAATATAGAGATATTAAAGGCTTTCTACAAGCCCGTTATCGCTTTTTATTGACTCTACTATATTTTCAAGCTCCGATATTGTTTCCGCTTTATAGTAGTTCCCTTTATGGGAGACAAGTGCCATCAGATCTTCTCCTATAACTTCCTCCCTTTTAACAAAAAGCTCCCACACAGGCACCCCGACTGCTTTGGCTATTCTCTCGGCTGTTGTGGTTGTAATGGATTCTGCGTTAAGCATCCTCTTGACAGATTGCAAAGACACCTCCATTGCATCTGCAAGAATCTGATAGGTCATACCTTTTTCTTTTAAGACATCCTTTATTCTCATCTCCTCTTGTTTTACTACGTAAATATAACTCTTTATATATACGGGCATACAATTTTATATACTAAAAAAGCTAAAGCATATAATTTGGGCGCTTTAGATTACTCTCTTGAACAATATCTCAATCAACTAGCGTAATTGTCTCAAAGCCGAGGCGCAGTAGAGCCTCGGCTATATTACTTCCTATGCCACACCCTGCAAGTAGAACCTTGAAAGATTTAATCGTTGTCTGTTGCTGATCTGAAACATAGATTCTATTTCTATTATATCGGCACATAGTAATCATCATTAATGAAAGAAGTTCGCTCGTTGACAAGTCGTAATCCCTTTCCTATTTATGAAGACTTATTATTTTGATTTTCTGACAGATATGCTTATTTGAATATCTCCTCCTCGCAAAGAAGGTGCGCAGCGAGCATGAAAAGCACGCTGCGCAACACCGCCAAATACCTCGAAGCCTATATAGGTACGGAGGTGAATAATAGTGATTTCAGCTATCTGCTGGTCAAAGCATTCTTTTATTTTGTGCGGCAGAACTATGAGCTTAGACACAACACGGTCGTCAAAATAATACAAGCAATCATCTCAACCTTAAATCGCCTCAAGCGTGATGGATATGATGCCCGCAGAGACTACTCGGACTACAAGATGGGCATTGAGGAGGTTACAACGGTTGCTTCGTCTGATGATGAGATAGAGCGTTTGTACAACCTTGATCTTAAAGGGCTGTCTGTAATTATCCGAAACCTATTTGTGTTTGCTTGTGAGACAGGGTCGAGGTATTCCGATTTGGTCGCCCTCTAGGACAGTAATGTGGATAATAATAACTTACTGATACATCCCACTTATATGCTCATACTGCTGACGACTGATCAGACCGCTATGATATGCTTTCTTCAGAGTCTCGCCTGTCGCAGACCTAATCTTATCCCATAATCCTTGTATTTCCGACTCTCGTCCCTTCTCGTACTCCGAAACAAGTTCTTTGGATAGCGACTCAAAATTTACAGGGTCGCCGGTTAAGGCAGACAATCCTGAGTGGTCCATAGCTCTATATCTCCTATACCTTGGGAGGCATCTATGCCTCAAGTCTTCAAGATCTCTTCCGAACTCTGCCGTAGAAATCTCTCTGTCTTCAAGCTTCTTCTTTAGAGCCTCCTTCTCATTCAAGAAGCTCTCTTTTGTTTTTCTTGCCAATTCCTGATCCACATCCTTGCCCTTGAACAATGCCTCTACAGCTTTCTTTTCTGCCATATATTCATTACGCTCAAGACCATGCTTTGCGATGAGGTAGTTACAAAGATCATTATATCCGCTTTTGCTCTTATCGGAAACATCGGCAACGCTTTTCATGAGAGGTTTGAAATAGTTAAGCATGTAATCCTCCATATCAAAAGTATTAACGCTGCTCAACCTGTTAAGACCGAGATAGGCGTTTTCGTGAGCCTCGATTGGCTTGCCATGCTCTTTCTCAAGAGCCTCCTGAAACTTCAACAGACCCCTTGAATGATCCACATATCCCTCCATCATCTTATATCCGAAACCTTTTACTTTCTCTTCGTAATACTCTCTCGCCACTCCGGTTACAGGTTTCTCTTCGTCTCGGTAATTATTTTCCGGTATTCTACCTTTTTCTCTGAAAGCACCTATGCCGAGTTTGTTTTTCATAGAGACATTATCTGCCTCCGCAAGCAAGCTCTTATCGGTCATCTTCTTATAACTCCTCCACAGGATATACCTGAGATCGTCGTCCGTCAAAGAGAATCCAAGTTTAACACTCGCCTTGTCCAGAAGTTGCATGAACAGGCTTTTCACTTTCCTCCAAAAAGAATGCTCCTCATTATCGGAGAAACCTCTTTCTGCGAGTTCTGCCATATACTCTTCTGTTGCCACGCGGAAGTCCCATCCTTTTTCCTTTGCTTTCTCGTTGATGCGCTCTCTTGATTTGACAGAGACTTGACTATAAACTCTGTCAAGGAAAGCATCAAAATCATCACCGAACAACTCTCTCAAGCCTTTATGGGCAACCATCTCGTGAAAAACAGTAGCCCTTGCATCTGCCTCACTTGTGGCATTTTCAAGCAACAGAACAACTTCTCCGGAAGACAGATCATACCATCCTTTTGATCGTTGCATGCGAATCTCCGTCCCTTTGTTGAGGCTCTTGATCTCTCTTACATCTTTGACAATTCGTATATTTCCTCCAAGCTTTTCGGCAAGATCTTTTACCGCTTGTTCGATTCGCTCAGTGCCGTTACCGATGCCCTTATTCGCACCATCTGCATCTCTAAGCCTAACATCCTTATCTCCTGTGCTTGGGTTTTCAAATTCTTTTATTACCTTTGTGGCAGAGATAAGCTCTTGGTTATTATGTTTAGCATCCGCAATTGGAGCGGAAGCGCTGGCAATATAATCAAGAGCTTTCTTCTTATCAGTCCTTTCATAGACGCCATTCTTTTGCCTTTTCCAGACATCAAGCAGTTTGCCAACCTTTGCCACGACACCATCATATATCCTTGCGACCTCTTCACCCTCGAAGAATACGCAATAGCTGTCATCACCGGCTCCGGGGATCATAGCAGGATACTCATACTCATTTGAAGATTTGCAGCACACATACCCTTTCTTCAGGGTAAAATCTTCAGGCGAGAACTCATATTCCCACCCTTCTTCCAAATATCCGCCATTCTCTTTATATATAGCTTCCAGCTTGTCGTACGCCTCCGGGTTCGCATATATGTGTCTAAGTCCTGGTTCGTAGGCAAAGTGTACAGAGGCGAAGTCTTCAGGTATATCATCAGATAATTGACCTCTTGCAAAGATCTCTTCTTCAGATTCTCTTAGCGGTGTATCGCTTTCTCTGAATAGTATGCTTGGATTTTCAGAATAGAATGTGCCGACATTCTCTGAGGCAGACTTGATTTGGTTAGGTTCAAAAGCAACAACCATAGAGGACTTCCCATCATAAATGATCACACCATCATTGTTTTCAGACTCTTCTATAATTAAAGATTGGTAACTATCCCAAAAACCTATTACATCATAATCTTTGAATATGTTTTTGCCAAGTCCGTTTTTCCTGCACCAATTATCATCGATTATTAGTGGAGTCTTCAGCTCCACATAGGCATCAACAACTTCTCCCTTTTTAGAAGAATCAAACTCTGATGTCGCATAATCTTCCGCGATTTTCTTGCTACTGATAAAGAAGAACCCTTTATCATCAAAGCTATAACGACTGCCTATAAAATCTTTGCTGAACTCTGTCAGACTTTTCGATAATGTTCCATGATACACCACCATTGGCTCTCCATTTTCGTCGACAACCTTTGAGGTGTTGGTTTGCAAAAGAGAAACAAGTTTTGTATCTTTGACCTTAGAAAGATCAGTGATAGTAGACTTCGTGTCGGGCGTTGTGCCAAAATCGCTGTTGTAGGCTCCTTGTCTTGCTATCAGGTCAAGGAGCTTTCCTTTTTCAATACTTGACAACTTGTGATCATAGTAAGTTTCACCGCTCTTGGTGTTAACTACAACCGCACGGACGGTGTAATCAACGCCGCCGATCTGTATCCCTACAACATAATAGTCGAATGATTGAGCATTGACCTTTCTATCCGTGTTGTCTGCGCTGTCAATATAGATGGCATTCTCAATGATACCTGGAATTGCCGCTATGCTCTGGAGGTGTTCGGTGTCCTTGTAATCATGCTGCAAGACCTCATTGAGACCACCTCGCTTGCGACCTCGCTGTAAGCTTATCTTCTTGCCTGTGTCCCGGTTGACATAGACGCCCTGCAAGCTTTTGCCGTACTCAAACGCGTTCTTCTTGTATTGCTTGAGATCTTTGCTCGCCTCTATTTCCGTGCCTGATATTGACACAGGACTGCTCTTGCGCAACTTCTCAACCCTCGCAACCTTTTCCCAATCTCCGAACCAATCTTTGAAAGATTTGGTACGAACTTGAACCCACTGCTTTTCATTGAGATTTGTAGGATTGCCATTGGGGGCAAGCATGAATACCCCTTCATCCTTTGCTTTGGATATTATACTCCGCTCCTCGTCAGAATAAACGTTCGTCGGACCCTCTCTAAACAGGATGTTACTATCCCGGTTTTTCTTTTCAAGCCAATCTGTAAACTTCAAAGCGGCATCTACCGTTCTAAAGCCCAATGAGCCTGTATCTCCTCGTTCTATTGCCTTGTCGGGGGCTTTGGTTCCACTATTATACTCATCTGAAAGGTCTGCCCATTTCTGCCATCCCTCATTTGTCTTTTCATCTATTTCGTCAGAATAGTCATAGACGGCAATCTGAATGGCCGGGTCTGTTATATTGTCTGAGACCGCCGTTAATACAGCCAATTTTGACGGCATCCCATCAACCAATAAAGGAGCGTACAATTCTTCAGAATCGTATGCTGCCTCGTCTATCTTCGTCCGTCCGCTCGTGTCCGTCTGTTTTCTGAACTCTTCCAACTCGTTTAGATAGTCCGGATTTTTCTCCTCCCTGTTCATAGAAGAGTACTCCGCAAACGGCTTGGTCTTTCTTTTGGATGACTTTATCCACTTCTTAAAATTCTCTTTAGAAACTTCTGTTATATTGCCAAGACCTTTCCATCCGGGTGAATAGTTAGATAGGTATGCGGACTTGGCTTCCTCTATGTTGGAGAAACCATACATCACCTTGTGTTCGTCAAAAGAGCCATCTTCTCTGATTTGGTCTACAACAAAGACAGATCCTTCTCCCGGCGAGTCGGACAAGAATATGTCTATATGGTCTCCATCTTTGCCCTTGGTTCCAAGTATATATCCATAGTCATTTTGCATGGTTACGCTCCATGCCGCTCCATCTTTGTCTTTTCCGCTTCTCTCACTATTCTTAGGGTTCTCTATTGTAATAGAAAATCCATCCACCTTGACATGTCCCTTCTTATAGTTGCCGGCTTCTTTCTGCGCCTCGGAGGGATTGGTATCTATGCTCTCCCTCATCTCTTCTATAGAAGAAGAAACAGGAACTTCATCCTCTAATTCATTATCGCCTTGCTGTTTGTCTTCCGAGGCATCTATATTTTCTGCAACACTAACAGAGGTCTCATCCTTTTGAACATCTTTAGGATTCAGAAGCTCCTCTGCTTGTTTTAGCATTCGGAGTCTCTCCTTCAAGGCTTTCTTTTCTCTCTCTATCTCAATCCTCCTTTTCCCTTTCGATTGTTCAGGAGAAGAAATATGACCTATCTGCGCTTGAATCCTATCCACCTCATCATTGATAATCTCGGACTGCAGAGATACGTCGTCCGGAAATTCAGACACAAGAGCATCTGCATACATCTGCGCATCACTAATGGAGTCATAATCTATATTCCCATTCTCATCAACAGGAGTCTTTCCATTATTTGTATCTTCAAAGACATTATCGGTTGGTGCTGTAGTCTGATCTGGAATAGAAACAGCATTAGCTCCCCCTTGCTCAGCATTGGCAGACTCTATTATATCAGTCGTTCCGATGTCTTTTGATGGGTACTGAATGACCGACTCTTGCCCATCTTTCTCTACTCTTACAAGTATATTGCCATCCGCATCTTCTCCACGAACGACTTCCCCCTCAATTCCATCACCGAGCCGTACAACATCCCCCGGCTCGTATTGCATCCGGGATTCATTGCCCTCGTCTTTTGCTCTTCCGAATAGGTCGTTTCTCTTCTTCAGATCAACAAGCGCCTGCACATCCTCTCGTTTGGCAACCTCTTGATTGTGTCCATCAGAAACAACAACAGATCCATCCGGATTGCTTTGAAGAATTTGCACAGAACTTGTACTGCCATCCGGTCCATCTATCTCATACACATCTCCGGGATTGAAAGGTAGATCTCCATCTATCTCTCCCGCGAGCCTTTGCATCTCCGTCTCTCTTATTGTCGTCTCAAGCTCGGAGAGCATATCATTAATTGAGGTACGTTGTACGTCAAAGAGCTGATCAATCGAAATCATCTCCAATGCACCTGTTGATGAATCCTTGATGACAACACTTCCGCTGCTGTTCTCTTTATCTATATCTCCGCTTTCGTCAGAGGAAAGAGAGATATCACCACCAACGATATAGTACTCAGTCTCATCTCTTCCGTGTATTTTTGCGGAATATACGTTACCATCTTTATTGGCATTAGACTGAATCGTCTCTCTGTCTTGAGCAATCTTCAGGTCTACACTCTCTATGACTTTATCAATCATACCTTCGTATGCGGATCGAGCATTGATATAGTCGGATACTGCCTGTATGGTCTTCTCGTCTGCTCCCGATTCACTCAATGATTGCAATTGCTCTGCAGGCGTATTGCCATATTTCAACAGCTCCTCATCCGGATCTCCTCCCCAAATAGACTCTACTCCTTCTCTGCTCTTATCATAGAGCATCTTTGCTTGATTTTTCTGAGTAGGATCTTCTATGCTATACCCCTCTTCTCTGCTCTTCTCTGCAATATTATTTACCTGATCGGAAAATCCTTTGCTGAATTGCTCAAAAGGGATAGAGGTATATTCTGCAATATCGCTCTGTAATAGAGAAGACTGGTTGCCATCAAAATCTTGAACAATCAAATTATTATTCTTGTCAAGTCCTAAGACTTCCGATATATTCCCATCTTTAGACTCTACTACATAGACCGCTCCCTGTGCTTGCCGTCTCTTTTTGTTGACATAATTGGATGCGATCCTATTAGGTCCACCAATAACCCCGCCCATGAAAAGACCTGCTTTTGCTCCCTCGAATCCATTGCGTAGTGCCTCGCTAAGCGTAGGATAATCTTCCGGGTTTTGATATATCACAGGAACAAATGCTCCAAGGTATTCAGCAGCGAATTCACTCGCACCCTCAACACTTGAATCTTTAGCGAGTTGCAGTAATGTTTTCTTCCCAAAAGCATCCGCTCCAAGCTCTCTGCTTGCTTTTTCTGCAAGCTTAGACATCTCTTGCCGTGCTGTGGGATTATCCGCAACAACCTTCCCTACAGCATTCCCTATGCTGTTTTTGACTCCGGGCTTCTTTAACCATCCAAAGAAATAATCAAGAGGGATCTTCTCCGTTGCATACTCAATGGCTCCGGATGTGATACCGGACTTCCAAATATCTCCATCGCTTATTTTCTTTCCTTCCTGCTCGCTATATTGTCTGGCCTCCGCCATTGCTTGTCCTGTCGCAGATGCAGTCATCCCGCTCATCCCTATCTGCGCAAGAGGTCTTGCGAGAGGTCTCGTGGCAGGATGTAATGAACTTGCAACAGCTGCTATATTTGGCACCATCTGAGGAAGGAGATTGCCAAACCAAGCAGCGCCCTCTACCGGTCTCTGCTCTGAAAGTTCTTTGCCCGCCTCTGATATAATCTCATCCCCCCATGTTTTGTCTTTAGACCACTTGGATAGCAGTTCGACAGCTTTCTTCTTATCTCCTCCGGACTCTTCTATTGCCTTTCTTAGAGCTTTAATGGCTCCCTTATTATCCTCCTTGTTATATTGGTATCTCTGTGGCTCCGGGTTGCTGATGCGCCACAAAGCCTCAGATATAAAGCCTCTATCTTTTTTAGACATATCCCCCCACTCCCTGCGCGCTTTGCTGTACAGATAGTCTCTATACTTTAATTTGGCACCCAAAGATTTCTCGTAGCTATCTATGTCTATTCCAAGAGCATCAAAATCATTCAAAACCTTGATAGCCTCAGAGGCATCACGGCTCGATCCTGTAAATAGATTCGCAGTTTCTCCCGCAAGAGCTTTCCCACCTTGTATAAGCGCCTTACCTCCCTGCATAAAACCTTCATCAAATCGTCTTATGGGAGTGCTGTTTCTCTGAGAAGGGGACCCGTCTTTTGAATTATCTTGTATGGTTGTTTTACTTCCTCGCCTTGGCAGAAATTCCTCCTCCCCATACTCGTTAGATACTCTCATATTGAGATTGGGACGGACAACAATTCTATCAGAGAATGTGTCGAAGTCTTTCAGACTACCGTCTATGCTTTTAAGGTAGTCGAAGACTTTCCTTCGGCTACCCTCATCTTGCATTCTCTTCTTGAACTCATCTTCAGATCCTATGCCATCGAAATTCTTCGACAGTGTTTGATATATTCTTTTCAGTTCTTTATCTTGCGCTTTCACCATCTCCATGTTGCTTTAGGTTTTGTTTTCCCGGCGAGTTTGTACACAAACTCTCTCGCCCTCTCATTTCCATTGTTTGCTTCATTTATAATGTGTACAAGCTTTTCGTCGTCTGTAAGTTTTCTTCGAGATACGGTGGTCGTCTTGCCCTGATATGGATTCTCTCGTGTAGACCTGACCTCTCTTTCATCGCTGAGACCTAAGTCTGCAAAACCTTTCCCGATTGTCGCAGAATTGATCCTACCTGCCTCAATATCAACAATCTCTCCGTCTATCGGGATAGATATCGTCTTACCCTTTTTGTGTTTCTCCGCACTTGCCAGGCTATTAGCGGCAGAAGCCCTGCTGCTTGACGCTGCCGCCCTGTTTCTGTCTATTTGACTCTGCGACAGATCTTTCTGATAAGCAGCCTCCACTTCCTTTCTGCCAGCATCCGATTTGGCTGCGTTTATCTTGTAATAATCAAGGGCAGCCCTGTTTATTTGGTTTTCTCTGTCCCTTTTCATTCTCTCGTCTTGCTCTTGTGCATCTCGTTTTTCTCTTTGTGTAGCAAGATTGTAGCGTCTATCCTGATCTGCTCTCTGATCGTCGAAGTGGCGAGCTCTCAAAGAATAGTTGATATAGGCATCTCTATTTCTATCCCTTTCAGCTTTCAATTTATCATATCTCTGTTGTAGAGCTCCGGAGAGGCTATTACGAGGATCGTATGTACTATATGCTCCTTTAGATGCAAAGAATAGATTAGATAGAGCAGATATGCCATCGCCTATTGAAGCAAGCAGCATATTCCTGCCCTCTCTTTTTGCAATCTCTTCTTCCTTCTTTTCGTGGTTTTGATTTAATATATCTATAGCATCCTGGTAGGACATCTTTGTGTTTGGAGCTTTCACAACAACATCAGATTCCACCTTTGGCAGAATAGCCGGAGCAGTAGATATGGGTTGAAGTGTCGGGGCTGAGATCGCAGTTCCTTGCTTGGGTTCAGTGCCGGAATCCTGCCGGACCGATGTTCTTCTTTTGCTTATTGCGTCTATCGTTCTCATTGCTTTCCTCCTTTCGACAAGAGCGGATTGGCAGCAAAAGAAGCACCGGCGCTCATGACACCTCTCACAGCATTAGCAACACCTTGCGCTCTCTGGAGTTTCATCTGAGCGACCTGAGCATTGAACGCCTCATCTCTATTTAAGAAGGCTCTTTCAAGCGCATCTTTTCTATAATCGTTTTGCGCCACAATGTCAGAAACGACATCTGTCATAGCCTTGTTGGCGGTCTCCTTCTCAAGCGCTATTGCTTCATTCGTTGCGCCCGTTACAGCCTGAGCCCCTGCCGACCTGTTAGATCTGTTGCGGATAGCGTCAGAAGCCATGTTGATCATTCTGAGAGCAGATGCTCTCTGAGTTGCATCCTCATTGTACCTTCTATCGAACAGATCTTTATTCGCTTGCTTTCTGCTTTCAAGATCTTGTTGCGCTTTTCTCATCTCATTTGCCTGAAGGACGCCACCGAGGACACTTCCAAGAACGGACATTCCGGCTCCAATTGCGATTGGTAACATATACTTATATGAATTTAATATCTGTAATCTAAGAGCGAAAGTACGATACGATATTTGTAGAAGTATTGCAGATATTAAACTCGTAAGTATTTAATCGAGAGATGGATAATAGCAAAGAGACGAAACAAAAAGGCGTCAGAAGAGGAGGGAGACAAAAAGGATCTGAAAATGTTATCACAAGAGAGGTTCGTCTTATGATAAAGGACTTTGTTGATAATAACATGGAAACATTTATACAGAGAATGAACGCTCTTGATGAAGTAAATTATTGCAGAACGTTTGTCGCAATTCTTCCATACTGCGCACCCAGGTTGCAAAGTGTGCAGTTTGAAGATCAAACTATCAAGGTTAAAACAATAGAAGACAAACTCGTTGAACTATCGAAAGCAGACAACAACGAATAACGAATAACGAATAATGAAAGAGATAAGCATAACAATAAAAAAGACGTCTGTCTATGAAGAGGTCTCGAAGACGACGTCTTATATAGCGAAGAACGACGAAAGCACATACGAAAAAGTATTTACATCTGATGCAGACAGGCTGATGCTTGAGACATTTTGGGTCAGCACTTGCGATGAGATCACTCAGGTGGTTAAAGAGTACATAAAAGAAGTTAGCACTCAAAAGGTAACATCGAAAGTGGATCTTTCAAGCAACTACACACTCACGCTCTCTATGCCGTCGAACTTCGACACAAACCTAAGAAGCAGCATAGAGACATCTATATATTCTTACTTTATCAACTCTATATCAAGCAGATGGCTCACAATGACAAAAGGAGAGAATGTTGCTTCTTCTTACGTACAACAAGCACTTGGGCAACTCAAAGAAATTAAGGCTCTCATATATTACAGAGCAAAGCCAAAACGAGTATCAATATAAAACAGAAATAAGATGGCACGAAAAAATCTAACGATTACACTACACATCTCAGAGATGATCTATGACATACAGAACAAAACATTTTTGACAGGTAGATCGAAGAGAGACGATGGGAATCATGACAAAGCTGCATATATGCAGGCCAACAATGACGAAGAAGAACTAAATCAAATACTTAGAAGTATCGGAGATCACTATAACAAACTGAGATCAATACTATCTGAATACATTGAAGATAGCAGCTCAACTGCTTCAAACAACCTGATTTCTTCAAGTAGCAATATCACTCTGGCTCTCTCTATGCCTGAAAATTATAACTCCGCCTCTGCCAACACAATCGCAACAGAGGCGCATCAGTACATAGTTAACAAATCAATAGCAGATTGGTTTGACATTACAAACAGAGAAGGTTCTGCAACGTATCTCGAGAAATCTCAAGAGAACGTACACAATCTCATAAGATCTATACATCAGAGAAAAAGACCCGTGAGGTCGTAATAATAATGAGCTATCATATATACATCCCTCGTGATTTAGAGATACAGGCAGGAAAGAAGAAGCTACAATACTGCTTCTGTCGTGAGGCTCTGTTATACGACATCTCTAATTATTGCTATGTTCAGGGGCAGGTAATTGGCGAAGAGATAGAAAACGCAAGACACATGACTATAGATGTTGCTCAAGATGGAAACATCGACAGAGTTACAAGGGTCTTGAATCTTGCTTTTGATGAAGTTGTCGAGCTACTTTACAGAATAACAAAAGATGAAGTGGACGACAAGAGCGAATATACTAATGAGTTCCATGTTCCGGAGTCTTATCATGTAACAATGAATGTCTACGATAAATTTTCCATCACAACAGCAAATCTACTGCAAACACTTATACATGAATTATCTTGTATGCAGAGCTGTAGAAGATTGGATAAGCATCACTTATGCACACCTCAAGCCGGAGTGGACGATAAAGGTAGAAGACCTCAAGAAGAAGATTAAAACCGCCCTGACAGGCGCAACAGGCAAGGCAAGAATACCGAAGAGACCTTTCTGAACAGACTTCCAGATCGGGCTATTATAGAACAGGGGCGAGAGCGTTGTACTTTCGTCCCTGTTTTATTGTTCTGATTTTATATAAAAAAATGACTCGCTGGCGGATCTTACGGTATGCCAAGCGAGTACTGTTTGATTTCTTTTAATTCCACTAAGGTACGATTGATAGCTCTCTTCTCTGTCAGAAGAGAGATAATAGAACGGTTTTAATTCCACTAAGGTACGATTGATAGGGAGGTTTTACCGCCAAGCCCCTCAAACGCCTCTTGTTTTAATTCCACTAAGGTACGATTGATAGCCTCCGCGATCTGGCAAACAATAAGTTGTTGTTGCCGTTTTAATTCCACTAAGGTACGATTGATAGTCAATCGCTTCAAGAGTTTTTGATAATCAGACTTCAAGTTTTAATTCCACTAAGGTACGATTGATAGGGACACGACCGAGCCAGCGGGTTAGCGCGTTGTCAGGTTTTAATTCCACTAAGGTACGATTGATAGATCGTATCAACATCATCAAAGAACGGAACAAGGTTTGTTTTAATTCCACTAAGGTACGATTGATAGAGCACCAACAATCTGGGAAAGGGATGGTGCCTGATTGTTTTAATTCCACTAAGGTACGATTGATAGCAAAAGAAGTAACAGATTTACCACCAAGGGTACCAAGGTTTTAATTCCACTAAGGTACGATTGATAGTCATGGAATCTCGCACCTTGGGCAAATGCACCCTACGTTTTAATTCCACTAAGGTACGATTGATAGTTTGTAGCAGGTGTATGATGTGCCATGAATCCATTGTTTTAATTCCACTAAGGTACGATTGATAGAATACATCTCAAAAGAAAGATTTTCAGAATAAGCAAAGTTTTAATTCCACTAAGGTACGATTGATAGGTCTTTATAAAAGTAGTTATACACCAGGTGATAGGCAGTTTTAATTCCACTAAGGTACGATTGATAGAACTTTACGCCCTTTTGCAGCATACGAGGGGCGAAGTTTTAATTCCACTAAGGTACGATTGATAGTAAGACCAGCATCTTTAATACGTTGCATCTGATTAGAGTTTTAATTCCACTAAGGTACGATTGATAGTTTGCTACGACTGCGTACGCGCTCGTAGAAATTCGGTTTTAA
Source organism: Porphyromonas sp. COT-108 OH1349 (assembly GCF_000768755.1). NCBI lineage: Bacteria > Pseudomonadati > Bacteroidota > Bacteroidia > Bacteroidales > Porphyromonadaceae > Porphyromonas > Porphyromonas sp. COT-108 OH1349. The sequence continues at coordinate 108,072 of NZ_JRAH01000020.1, forward strand.
TTCCACTAAGGTACGATTGATAGTCTCATCGCTAAGTGTCGTCTTCCCGATTATTCCCATCGTTTTAATTCCACTAAGGTACGATTGATAGAATCCAGCATCTCGCAAGCGGTTCATTTGTTGAAGGTTTTAATTCCACTAAGGTACGATTGATAGTTGTGGCGTTTGCTACGATTGTATTCGCTCTCGTGTTTTAATTCCACTAAGGTACGATTGATAGGATACCGCGATACATCTACACACACAAAAATGAGATGTTTTAATTCCACTAAGGTACGATTGATAGTCTTCGTCAGTGAAAATCTTCTTTATATAATAGCGGTTTTAATTCCACTAAGGTACGATTGATAGTATTTGCTGATTGTGTAGAAATAAAACTACCAACTGTTTTAATTCCACTAAGGTACGATTGATAGAGGGAGCGAGACTCGGTTTGCATTCCAAAAAATCTTGTTTTAATTCCACTAAGGTACGATTGATAGTTGTGTCTTTTTGCCAAAAGAAAAAAAGAAATCATTTGTTTTAATTCCACTAAGGTACGATTGATAGGGGAAATGTTGTAGAAGAAATAACACTAATATCAGGTTTTAATTCCACTAAGGTACGATTGATAGGCAAATCAGCTGCCAAAGAACGGACTCCGTTTCGGTGTTTTAATTCCACTAAGGTACGATTGATAGTCGGGTCGCCAATTAGCATTTTTCAATTGTAACAATTGTTTTAATTCCACTAAGGTACGATTGATAGTTTCAGACTTTTGCACAAGACAAAATTTTAATGCGAGTTTTAATTCCACTAAGGTACGATTGATAGAGGAACTGATGAGCGAAGTGTTCAGCGTCCTCATCCGTTTTAATTCCACTAAGGTACGATTGATAGTATAGCCTATATCCATCCCACGTGGATGAACAGGTGTTTTAATTCCACTAAGGTACGATTGATAGTTCAATTGTCCGGAGACAAGGAGCGGGCATTTAAGAGTTTTAATTCCACTAAGGTACGATTGATAGAGCTCACACTTATGCAAGGAGTGTTCCCCGGAGAATGTTTTAATTCCACTAAGGTACGATTGATAGCTTCGCTGTTTATAAAATAAAATGGGGATTTGCTTGTTTTAATTCCACTAAGGTACGATTGATAGAGATATGAAAGCCTGCGGCTCCTTGTCTATATTCAGTTTTAATTCCACTAAGGTACGATTGATAGCGAAGATAGTGAATGAACATTTGATAATGTTTAAGGCTGTTTTAATTCCACTAAGGTACGATTGATAGATACATTTCAAAAGACAAATTCTCTGAATAAGCAAAGTTTTAATTCCACTAAGGTACGATTGATAGATATGAGAGTGAGAAGAAGCATCTCACCCTCATATGTTTTAATTCCACTAAGGTACGATTGATAGCATAAATCCCGAACAAATTCACATCATACTCAAACTGTTTTAATTCCACTAAGGTACGATTGATAGTAATCAAGCAGGTAGAGACGCAAAGAAAAGATGTCCCGTTTTAATTCCACTAAGGTACGATTGATAGACTGGAGTGGGTGAATGAACAACAACTTGAGAATCCAGGTTTTAATTCCACTAAGGTACGATTGATAGAAGCATTAGCAAAAGTTGTAAAAACAGCCTGCAAAGTTTTAATTCCACTAAGGTACGATTGATAGGCATCAATATCAAAAGTAGAAGCTTGCGACGGAATGTTTTAATTCCACTAAGGTACGATTGATAGACTCATCCGCTTGAACGAATTTCGCACTAGACAACCGTTTTAATTCCACTAAGGTACGATTGATAGCCCGAGGTATTGTGGTCTATTAACTGTATAATCATTGTTTTAATTCCACTAAGGTACGATTGATAGTTATAATCCGCAAGAGTAGGAAATTTACGAGGGTCGTCGTTTTAATTCCACTAAGGTACGATTGATAGTAAACTCTTCGAGATACTTATTAAAAGTAGCATCCTTGTTTTAATTCCACTAAGGTACGATTGATAGGTACATAAGAAACAAATTTCTCATCCGACAGAGCGTGTTTTAATTCCACTAAGGTACGATTGATAGCAGGAAAGAGCGTGAAGTCTCATATCCAGGGGACAACGTTTTAATTCCACTAAGGTACGATTGATAGCATCAACGACTACGGCATGCAGAAGAAGCACGGAGAGGTTTTAATTCCACTAAGGTACGATTGATAGTCGCCAGAGCTGGTCTGAATCCACACTTAGTATAGTTTTAATTCCACTAAGGTACGATTGATAGAGTATAAAACAATCTCATTTGAAGCTTCATTGTAAGAGTTTTAATTCCACTAAGGTACGATTGATAGGTTGCCAAATCAGGCACCCGAATTGCGGTACATCTTGTTTTAATTCCACTAAGGTACGATTGATAGTCATATTCAAAAACATAGCAGGGTCCAAATTGAATGTTTTAATTCCACTAAGGTACGATTGATAGTTCCAAGCGGAAAAGAGGTTTTGACCTCATGCGAGGTTTTAATTCCACTAAGGTACGATTGATAGTAATATAAGTCCAAAAAGACTTCTTTTTTTCCTTGTTTTAATTCCACTAAGGTACGATTGATAGAGAAAAAGCCCCCCTGACGGGGGGGGCTTTATCACGTTTTAATTCCACTAAGGTACGATTGATAGCCGTAAAATTACATGAAAAAAGTGATGCAAACAAAGGGATAGAGAAGAGAAAGAGGGGATAAATTTTAGGGAAAAGTTGTCGTTCTATAATAATAGAAAAAGAGTGGAAGGTCGACAACAACTCTAATAATTTGATAATCAGATTTTATGGAACTATTTCTGAGAGAATTTGGGAAATAAATGCAGGTCAAATGTAGAGATAGACGACAAAGGGAGAATTTTATTCCAATTATCTGATTTATTTTCAGATACTTAATTAAAGAGAATCAAGAATTGGATATGTGGCTCGTATTTGAATATCCTTTTCTAAGACAATAAAATTAAATGCTTAAACAGAATCTTAATAAGTTTAGGAGTAGAAAGAGGGTATAAAAAGAGAGTCGCAGTGTCAGATAACATTGCGACTCTCTTTGTTTTGTGGAGAATGACGGATTCGAACCGTCGACCCCCTGCGTGCAAGGCAGGTGCTCTAGCCAGCTGAGCTAATCCCCCTTAAGAGTTAATTATCTCGTTGTTGTCCCTCCAATCCCGCCGGTTGAAGTCCTTTCGTAGTCCCAGGCAGATTTGAACTGCCGACCTCTACATTATCAGTGTAGCGCTCTAACCAACTGAGCTATAGGACTGGATAGCAGATCGTACTCCG
>NZ_JRAH01000021.1:0-24596 GCF_000768755.1 Porphyromonas sp. COT-108 OH1349
GCAAGCTGACTTTATGCTGCCCCTCGACTTGCATGTGTTAAGCCTATCGCTAGCGTTCATCCTGAGCCAGGATCAAACTCTTCTTTGTCATTTTGTTTCTATTTTATTCCTATGCTCAGTATTACTTCCTTCTATTTATATAATCAGGTAATTGACAGGGTCACTATATCCACTTTATAATGGAGTGTCCCTTGTACTACTTGTTGTATATTGTCCAATATGTCTATGATCTCTACTCAGTTACAAACAGGCATTCCCCGTTCGCGGGTGCAAAGTTACAACAATATTTCGATTAAACAACACCCAGAGAAAATTTATTCTACAAAACCCGAAATCAAAAAAAAGAAGGTCGCCTATTCACTCATAGGCGACCTTTCGTGACCCCGGAGAGATTCGAACTCTCGACCCAATGATTAAGAGTCATTTGCTCTACCAGCTGAGCTACGGAGTCATTCCTTTTCTCAATTGCGATGCAAAGTTAAATAATAGTTTTGGAACTCGCAACAGGAGAACAGAAAAACTTGAAGAAAAAATTTAGTGACCCCGGCGGGATTCAAACCCACGACCTTTGGAACCGGAATCCAACGCTCTATTCAGCTGAGCTACGAGGCCTTTTATTTTTCCGTCAGCAAAGATAGGAAATATCTCAAACATATACGAGATATTTCAAGCAAGTAACAAACAAAATAGAGAACGACATATAATAATATAGGTACCACAAAAAAATCAAAACACAGTTATTCAAATCCGACAAAGAGATAAAACTGTACAGATAACACTGTTTATATGCCAAAGGCTATTTTCGGTAAAAAATGGTTACATTTGTACTCCGTAATCTACTCATAAGTTAACTCCTAAAAACTGATCATTGTGGCAGACACTAAGTATATATTTGTTACGGGTGGCGTGGTCTCTTCTCTTGGAAAAGGGATCGTAGCTGCATCTCTGGCAAAACTAATTCAAGCCAGAGGACTGAGGGTGACCATTCAAAAATTCGATCCTTATATCAATATAGATCCGGGAACTCTGAACCCATACGAGCATGGCGAATGCTATGTCACTACGGATGGACACGAAGCCGATCTTGATCTTGGACACTATGAACGTTTTCTAAACATACCCACCACTCGTGCCAATAATATTACGACAGGAAGAATCTACCAAAATGTCATAAAAAAGGAGAGACGAGGAGACTACTTGGGGAAAACGGTACAAGTGATCCCGCATATAACGGATGAGATCAAGCGCAATGTCAAACTCTTAGGCTCTAACAATGAATACGATATTGTAATTACTGAGATAGGCGGAACTGTTGGCGATATAGAGTCTTTACCTTTTATAGAAAGTGTAAGACAGCTCAAGTGGGAGCTGGGACGCAATTGCATGTGTATTCACCTAACCTATGTTCCGTATATAGCAGCCGCCGGAGAGCTTAAAACCAAGCCGACACAACACTCGGTAAAACAACTTCAAGAGCTCGGTATCCAGCCGGATGTTTTGGTTCTTCGCACAGAACATGACCTAAGCATGGAGCTTCGTAGCAAGGTTGCTCTTTTCTGCAATGTACCTAAAGAGGCTGTATTCCAATCAGCCGACGTTTCTACCATATACGAAGTTCCTCTCGTTCTGCAAGAGCAAGGGATGGACAAGTATGTACTGAACTACTTTGGACTTGAACCGGGAGAGACTCCTGAGATGAAGCCATGGAGGGAATTCCTACAGCTAACAAAAACAGCCAGCGAAACTATTCATATCGGATTGATAGGAAAATATGTGGAGTTACAAGACGCCTATAAATCAATTGACGAAAGCCTCCAGCAAGCAGCGATATACAACCACAAGCTATTGAAATTAGAATATATCTCTTCTGAAATTCTGACAGAAGATAACGTTGTAACAGAACTTGCTCACTTGGATGGTATCATCATCGCTCCAGGCTTTGGCTCAAGGGGAATAGATGGAAAATTGATAGCATTGAAGTATGCTCGCCAACAAAATGTACCGACGCTTGGCATCTGTCTTGGAATGCAGTGTATGGTAATAGAGTTTGCTCGCAATGTATTGGGATATACAGATGCCAACAGCACGGAAGTAAATCCATCGACCACTCATCCTGTAATAGACATTATGGATGAGCAGAAGAATCTTCACAACTATGGAGGCACTATGAGACTTGGATCTTATGAGTGCAAGCTTACTCCGGGCTCCAAAGTTTTTGAAGCATACGGGAAAGAAAACATTTCAGAAAGACACCGCCATCGTTTTGAGTTCAATAGCAAATATCAAAAAGAATTTGAAGAGGCGGGACTTAGTATTACCGGAGTTAATCCTCACACCAACTTGGTAGAAGTGGTTGAGATAGCCAATCACAAGTGGTTTGTAGGAGTGCAGTTCCATCCGGAATATCAAAGTACAGTAATAAATCCAAATCCCCTTTTCATGGCATTCATGAAAGCCTGCATAAACAGCAACAGCAAGTAATCGGCATATAGAAAAGAAAAAAACAACAGATATTTAATGGATAAAAAAACACTTATTGGCTTCATTCTTATTGGAATAGCCTTCATTGCATTTATATATGTAGGAAGACCATCTGAAGCAGAGATTGAAGCGTATAATCGTGCTCAGGACTCAATAGCCTCCCTCTCAGAGAGAAAACTCACGGGGGATAGTCTGACACATTCTCAACAATCTTTAGCTTCTCTCCCCGACTCTCTTTCTGCTACACAAAAAGATAGCATTCTATCTCTTTTGGCAAGTAATAAATATGGAGAGTTTGCTGCAGCGTCTCAAGGTAGTGCAGAAGAACTCAAACTTGAAAACGACTCCATATCTATTTCATTGACCAACAAAGGAGCACAGATCACGAATGCTCTTCTTAAAAAGTACAATAAGTATGATGGCAACCCGATCGAGCTCATAAAGGCAGAAGATGCTTCTTTTAACTATACCCTTGTTACAGCAAGCAACAGAATCATAGAAACCAAGGATCTTTACTTCAAGGGTTCTCAGATAGCTCCAAATAAAGTTTCATTCAGCTTGGAAGCCACTTCCGGAATAGGCATGGAGATTATCTATACCCTACAAAACAAATATCTGTTGGATATAGACATAAAGTACAATAATCTCTCTTCCGTATTGGCTTCTAATACACCATATCTTGACGCTTCATGGACACTCCCTGTCTATCAAAACGAAAAAAGTGGAAAGAATGAACAGAGATACAGTGGCCTGGCTTACAAAAAGAGCGGAGAAGATACTGAAAAGCTCAATACAGGTAAGGATGTTACAGAAGAAATAAATGGAAAAGTTCAATGGATTGCATTCCGAGACATGTTCTTCTCTACTCTTCTCTATTCCCCAGCACACATAGAGCAGGTATCTCTTAAAAGTCAGATACAAGGTGAGAGCGATATGCTAAAAAAGCTCACTGCCAACTTTACCATTCCGGTATCGGATAAAGATCAAAAACTAAGTCTATTCATCGGCCCTCATAACTATGACCTCCTAAAAGAGGTAGATAAAGTTTGGGGCAATGATAACGAGATTACCCAAATCATAGACATGGGAGATTGGTTCAGATTCATCAACATCTGGCTCATCATTCCGATATTCAACTTCCTTGAAACCATAACAGGCAATTACGGAATTATCATTCTACTGCTCACCCTCATCATTAAGCTGCTCTTGAGTCCATTTACTCTCAAGTCTTATATGTCTCAAGCCAAGATGAGAGTACTCAGACCTCAAGTGGAAGAGATCAATGCTAAGTACCCGGGCGATGACAACATGATGAAGCGTCAGCAAGCCACAATGAATCTCTATAAGAGCGCAGGAGCTAGCACTCTGGGAGGATGCCTTCCAATGTTGCTTCAAATGCCTTTCCTTGTAGCGATGTACCAATACTTCCCTACAAGTATCAATCTCCGTGGAGAAAGTTTCCTCTGGGCTAAAGACCTCTCTACATACGATGATATCATCTCATGGAGCACTCATATTCCGCTTATCTCAGACTTCATCGGGAATCATATCAGCCTTTTCTGTCTATTGATGACAATAGTTCAGATTGTTTATATGAATATCAGTCAGCAAAGTACAGGACAAACCACCATGCCGGGGATGAAGATGCTGCCATACCTCATGTCCATCATGTTCTTCTTCTTCCTTAACCAAAGTGCTGCCGGTCTCTCCTACTACTATCTGATGTCCATGCTCATCACCATACTTCAAACCTATCTTTTCCGTCTTTTTGTAAATGAAAAAAAACTTCTTGCCAAGATGGAAGAAAACAAGAAGAAGCCTATAAAGAAGAGCAAATGGATGCAACGCATGGAAGAGCTTCAAAAACAACAAATGGAGCTTCAAAAACAAAAGGCTCGCAAATAAACGAGGCGTAATAAACAAAAATAGTTTCAAGAATCTCGCTTTGATACAGCTTCAAAGCGAGATTTTTCTTTACCTCATAACTTCAGAGCTTATGAGATGAATAAAATCCAAAGAAAAATTAGCGATAAGTGTTGCACGAGTAAAATATTTATCATACCTTTGCAACGCAAACGAGAGAAATAGTTTGCGGATTGGTGTGGTAGTTCAGTTGGTTAGAATACCTGCCTGTCACGCAGGGGGTCGCGGGTTCGAGTCCCGTCCATACCGCAAAGGGATGATAGTTTAGGCTATCATCCTTTTCTTTTTATAACAAAGAAATCTCACACAGAGAAAGCTTCTTCCTTTCCATACCTTCCTCTCAAAAGATTATACATACAGACATAAAACAAAACGGGTCCAAGAAAGAATGTATCTCTCTTGGACCCGAAAACTTTCAGCCTTTATATTATCAAGCTATACTAAGTGAACCCTGCCAGGCTCGAACTGGCGACCTCTGCCCTGTCAAGGCAGCGCTCTAAACCAACTGAGCTAAGGATTCGCATGCCAAAGTTACAAAAATCCCTCTGTCTGCCAAACTAAAGCCTCTCACACCATTCTCTTGGTATCCGTCTCGACTCCTTCATCTTTTGCTTGTAGAGCTTTATGGTCAGATCTTCCTCCTCCGTCCGATCACCATTCCTCAATATCGGCATATACCACTTGCTCAATATCCCTTCAAACTCCCCGATGCTAATTGTTGCAAATGCCCAAGAGACCGCCTGACGTATGGTAAGATGATTCCAGAACGGTTTTGTCGCATTGATATCTGCCAATATATCGTCCAAACTCTCCAATCCGTGCTTGTGATAATACATTCTGATTGTCAGAAACACCCTTATCCCATACAGCGGCAACCCCTCACGAAGCGAGAAGCAGGACTCGAACGCCTTCCTCACGACATCTTTCTTCAACACCTTCCCCACATCCGACAGCACAGCATCACACACCGCCCATCCGTCCAGATGTACCAAGATTGTTTTGAAGAACAGCAGCCACTCCTCTTCCGATCGGCACATCTTCACGGCAGCAAAGACATACGCCATTTTCGCTTCAAAGTACAGAGGCAGCAGCTCCGCCATCTCCTCGTGCAATGCGCCAAAAGAAGAATACTCATCCTTAAGAGATCCTGCCAGTTTTCTCAACACCGGGGTACGTACTCCGATGACGGTTTCCGGATTATCCGAAACTTTAAGCTTGACCGAAAAACTCCGAATACTCTCTTCCGATGCTTCCAAAAGACGCTCCTTAATTCCTTTCATCATGATAAATAGACAATAAACAAATATCAACACACCTCTTTCTAAATGAATTCTATCCAAAAGTAATAACTAATACCGGAACCACTGCACAGATTTTGAGTCGAAACGACAATTACCAATCCGAAAAACGATAATTACCAACTCTGAAAATACTAATTAACTATCCAGCAAAAATTCGAAAAGAATCATAAGAAACCGGGGAAGGGAGAGATGAGTGGGATGCAGGTACAAAAAAGCAGTGCCGGAGCATTCGCTCCGACACTGCCCGTCTTTTTGTCTGTATGTTTTCTCCTCTGTTAGAACTTTATGACTGCTCCGCAGTAGATGGAGAATGGTTGTGTCGGTCCGTAGATGTAACCGCTGTCGCGGAATCCGCGAGAGTCGAAATCTTTCTGGAACGAGTTCAGAAGATTGTTTACTCCGGCATAGAGCCGGAGGGTGGATGCGGAGAAGAAGCGCAAGTCGTAAGAGATTTTTGCTCCGAGGTCGAAGAAGTGCGGTGTCTGCTCTACGACGCCCCACATCGGTGCGTTTTCTTCTTCACGAGTGTCGGGTCTGAGTCCGCTCTTTACGAGTTCGATGTCTTTCACGGCAGACATACGTCCCACTTCGATGGCGTGAGGCACTTTCATGGTTCCGGTATAGTTGGCAGTGAGAGAGAGGTTGAGAGGTTTTACCGGATTGATGTTCACGGTGAAGTATCCGTAGACGTTAGGTGTGCGCATGAAGTCTTTGGAGAGGATCTCCACGGTTTCGTCATATACGCGGTTGCCGTCTTCCACTTTGAAGGCAAAGCCATCAAGGGTCTTGGGCCCGAACTCCTTGGCTGTGTCTATGTTCTTAGGGTTGTCCGAGTCTTCTCCGGCAAGGAGCGAGCGTTCTGCTCCTGTGGCTTGTGCCACGTCCCATTGGCTCTTTGCGAGTGTAAGTCCTGCCTGAACGGAGAGGATGTTCCACACAAGCTTTCCTTCGAGGTTGAGACCATATACGGTAGCATTGGAGCCGTTGATGCGGTTGTAGATCTTGAAGCCGTTTTCGCTCTTGACGTACTCGGTGTTGAATGCTCCGATGAGTCGGGTATAGAACCCTTCTACCAAGATGTTGGTGCGGACGCTTTCGGTGTTGAAGTACATGTCGGAGCTCAAGCTGAAGCTGTGGCTGTACTCCGGTTTCAGATTGGGGATGTTCACGATCTTTTGAACCTCTCCCTGAACCACTCCTACGTGCAAGTCTTCATCGAACACTTGAGGTGCACGGAACCCTTTGGCATAAGAGGCACGAAGGTTGATGCTGCTGTTCGGGTTGAAACGAAGTGTGGCGCGAGGCGATAGAATGGGCTTGACACTCTTTCCGTCTGCGGTGCGGATGGCACTGTTTTGGTCGAGACGAGTTCCAAGAAGAATGGTCCACATATCGTTCTTGAATTCCAGCTGACCTATCTGGCTGAAGTTGTGTATCACCTGATTGAGCGGAGGATAGAGGCTGGTCTTGCCGTCTTCTGCCAAAGTCCAGTTGCGGATAGGCATGATGTCGTAAAGGCTGTCGTAGACGTACTCTGTTCCCAAAAGGAACTGTGCCGGCATGAACAGGAGCCTGTCCATGTTGTACTCATACTGCAATCCTCCCATATAGGTGCGTCCCTTTGTGTAGCCGTAGTTGATGCCGTAGTTGGCAGGATCTGTCGGTTTGCCCAAAGATCCGAGGGCGCCATCGCCGATACCTCCGTAGTAGCTGTTGCGGTTGATCATCTGTCCGGAAGCATAGGCTTGCAGGTGATGATTGGTATCTTCCGAGAAGAGGTCATACTTGATGTTTCCGCTGTTGATGTAGTGTTCGGTACGTTCCGATACGGAAGCCAAGTGGTCCGGGAGATCCAGATGATCTCCCCCACGGCGATATTCATATATGGTATGAGCTTCGGCTGTGAGGTTCTGTGTCGGAGAGATATTGAAGAATGCTCTCGTACCAAGTGCCTTGCCGTTGATCTTCCCCATTTCGGAGTATCCGTCCCCATTGGCATCCCAAGCGGAGCGGTCTCTGCTCTGTGCAAACACCACCGCCCCCATACGTGCGTCAGGGCTTACAAGCGCCGCATTCACACCGAGAGTGTTGTCGGGAGTCTTGCCGCCTGTGAATGTCAGATTATTGGAGAAAGAGAAGCTGTTGCTTGTAGGGTTCTTGGTGATGATGTTGATAACACCCGCAATGGCAGAAGAACCATACAACGCAGAGCCGCCTCCTCTTACAACCTCCACGCGATCAATCATGTTCACCGGAATGTGTTCCAATCCGTAAACGCCTGCAAGTGAAGAGAAGACAGGACGGCTGTCTATAAGAATCTGAGAGAAGTGTCCATCAAGACCATTGATACGAACCTGATTGAAGCCGCAATTCTGACAATTATTTTCTACTCTCAAGCCGGGTTGGAAAGACAAACCTTGTGCAAGATTCACCGCATTGCTCTGTTTCAAATGAGCCTCACCGATGACACTCACAAGCGTAGGAGCATACTTGCGAAGAGTGGCCTGACGATTGGCTGTTACAACCACTTCATCCAATCTCAACACATCCTCCACAGCTGTAAAGTTTACCTCAACAGTCTTTTTCGGAACGATGTCTATCACTCTCTCCTGAGTAAGGTATCCTGTACCCTGCATCACGATGGTGTACCTGCCGGGCTTCACATTCACTATTCGGTAGTGTCCCGAAGCATCCGTGTAAGCACCGAAAGGTGTTCCTTTAATCCTGATACTGATTCCGGCGATATGGTCTCCGGTCTTTGAGTCCAACACGTGTCCTACAATGTTCGCATCGGTTACTCTGGCTTGCTGTTCTACTTCAATGTCGGGAGTCGCATAGACCTGTCCTACACCAAAGGTAGCACTGCAGAACAAGCCCAACAGAGATAGACATGTACTCTTTTTCATTATTACTTATGATTAGTTATTGTTGATATGTATTTTTCTACTAAACGGGAACAAAGGTAGCCATTTGATCCTTTCAGAATGTTACCCACAAGTAGGTATTTTTAACCTCAAAAACAGCTCACAGAGCAGGATCTGCCCCGAAAACAGTCTTGTTAAAATAGCAAAACAGGGAAGTTGACCCTCTTTCGCATGACCATCCGATACCCAAAGAAAATTCTTACACCTCCGAAAACATTCCGCATGACCCTATATAATAAGGTAAGAAACAGCACCAAGGGAAAGCGTCCTATCCGAACAGGAAGAGAGGTTTAGGAGTAAAAAATGTAGCAGTAAGGTGCTAACTATTAAGAAAAAAGAGTATCTTTGCACCACGCTTTCGGAAACAGCTATTCAGCCTCAAGGCTTCTTTTATGGCGTTCCGTTGGCATTTGACCCTCGCTAAATATTTTAATAACAGTACATAATACACAGAAAAAAGCTATGACTAAAGCTGAAGTTGTAAATAAGATAGCCAAAGATACAGGCTTGGAAAAGCATCTCGTATTGGATACGGTAGAGAAGTTCATGGAAGTTATAAAGGATGCTCTTGCTTCTGATGAGAACGTTTACTTGAGAGGGTTTGGTAGCTTCATTGTGAAGACTCGTGCCAGCAAGACGGCAAGAGATATTTCCAAGAACGTTACGATCCAAATTCCGGAGAGAAAGATCCCTGCATTCAAGCCATCTAAGACTTTCACTTCAAAAATCAAACAATAAGGCTTTCCTCATTGTTAGATCAAAGTAAGACTACTACAAGATAAAGTTTAACATAAAAAACATTACTACCATGCCAAGTGGAAAAAAGAGAAAAAGGCATAAAATGGCCACTCATAAAAGGAAAAAAAGACTAAGAAAGAACAGACATAAAAAGCGTAAATAAGCCATCTTTAGATGTGAGCTTCTGTTCGCTACCTCAAGATTGCAGCTTAACGGCTTTTCAATTTAGAGTAGCACATCTAACTAAGGTAGCATAAGGTAGAACAAACGCATCAATCTAAAGTAAACCTTCAGATAATGCGTTTGTTCTTTTTGTTACCACACCAATCCAAGTAGAAAAGAAAAGACAAACAAAACTTTCCGTGTGAAAAGCGACATCATCATTGACGTACAACCCAAGGAAGTATCTATCGCCGTTGTCGAAAACGATAAGCTGGTAGAACTTCAGCGAGAGAAACAAAATGTGGCTTTCGCCGTGGGGGACATTTATCTGGGCAAGATCAAAAAGATAATGCCCGGACTCAATGCGGCCTTTGTGGATGTAGGCCACCCGAAAGAAGCTTTTCTACACTATAGAGACCTTGGAGCATCGTACCTTTCGGTACAATCTTTTCTCAAAGACGTAGAGAAAAACAAAGGGAAGAGTGGGGACCAGCCATCTTGGAAGAAGATGAAGCTGGAGAAGGACATCAGCAAAGATGGGGCTATAGCCGACATTCTGAAAGCAGGAGACCAAGTGATGGTACAGATTACCAAGGAAGCCATCTCCACCAAAGGTCCAAGACTGTCGGGCGAACTCTCTTTCGCAGGAAGATATTTGGTTCTGATCCCATTCCAAGACAAGGTTTCCGTATCTCAGAAGATACGCTCTGCAGAAGAACGGGCAAGATTGAGACAGCTCGTGGTGAGCATCAAGCCCAAGAATGTAAGCGTAATAGTACGGACATCTGCCGAAGGAGTACGAGTGGCAGAACTCGACTACGAGTTGCGCTCTCTCATCAAAAAGTGGGAAGATACAGCGGAAACATTGGCAAAGAAGCCTAAAAACCTGCTTCTCCACGAAGAAACAAGCAGACTCCTGAGCCTGCTTCGAGACACCTACAACTCCAATTACAAGCACATCTATATCAATGACAAGAATGTGCTGGATGCGACAAAAGAGTACATTGAACTCATAGATCCGGGACGCGGAAGCATTGTAGAATATTACGGAGAGAAAGCTCCGATATTCGACCATTTCGGTATCACGAAACAGATCAAAAACCTATTCGGCAGAACGGTTACCTATAAAAGCGGTGCATACCTTATTATAGAGCAGACCGAAGCCATGCACGTGATAGATGTCAATAGCGGAAACCGGGCAAGAGGAAGCAAAGATCAGGAGGATACAGCCATAGATGTAAACCTCTCCGCAGCGGAAGAGATTGCAAGGCAACTCCGTTTAAGAGATCTTGGAGGCATCATTGTGGTGGACTTTATAGATATGGGAGTAGCAGCCAACAGGCAAAAGCTATTCGAGTACATGAACGAAGTGATGGCTTCCGACAGGGCTAAGCACAGCATACTGCCCCTCAGCAAGTTCGGTTTGATGCAGATCACTCGTCAGCGTGTGCGACCATCCACTACGGTATCCACCAAAGAAGATTGTCCGACCTGTGGAGGACGAGGCAAGATACAGTCTACACTGTTCTTCGTTGAAGAAGTAGAGTCCAACATAGAAGTGCTCATGAAGCAAGAGAATGTCAATAAACTCGATGTACACGTGCATCCATTCGTAGCGGCATACCTGACCAAAGGATTCCTCTCATTCGGTTCCATACAAGCCAAATGGAGAAAGAAGTACGGCAAAGGGCTTACCATTGTTCCCAACCAGTCTCTCGGTATTGTAGAAGCTTCATACATAGACAATGAAAAGAACGACCTCTCTCATTTCCTTGAAATAGATGTCAAGGAGAAAGAGAGCGATGCTTGATTCTTGTCAAACCTAAAACAACAGAAAAGGTTAGCCTCCAAGAGTGATGGCTAACCTTTTTTGTTTAGGCTGTTGTGATGATGACCGGCTGCTCCTTGAGCTCTTAAGCCGGTTTCTGTCCGGCTTCTACCATTTTGGGAAAGCGATCTGTCCTCTCCCCTGTCCGGCACAAAGAGAAGTGCAATCTGCCTCTAATTGTTCAGATCTATGTTTATGTCCGGTTTGATAAAGTCGTTCCGGCTGATCTTAAAAGGCTGAATTTCTTCACCTCCATCCACGATAATGGTAACCGAGTCCGCCCAGTTTTGAAGCGAATATAAGGATGAAATATCGTAAGAAACTGTTTCCTTAACGATCTCTTTAGCGGTCCATGTCTTTGATACTCCGGGATTACGATAAAGTTTGAACATCAACGTATTGGGAGTTTGATTGCCCGGATCGTAGACAAGATATACCTTCGTGCCTGCAACTTCCCCCGTAGATCTGTTCCGAACAGAAGTAGCAACTACCACATCAAAGAAGCCACGGCACGCACCGGATAGCAGAAACTCTGTGTTCTCTTCTCTATTTTCCGGATCTGTGATACCTCTTTCTTTTGCCTCTTTGATGGTCAAAGGGTAAGCCACTCTGTATTTCTTAAACCCGGCAACAACGGCATCGTCTATAAACAGCTCTTTCTTCCCTGAAGTCTTACGCTGATACTCCTTATACATAAAAGCAAAGTATCCTCTCTCTATGCCGTCCAAGACAGCACTTTTGGAGGTAACGATACCTCCGCCATCGAGATAACACAGATACTTGCCCTCTTTACTTTTCGCCACTGTTGCCTGACTCATAAATCCTCTATCATCAGTATCTGTCTCTTGAGAACAGCTCACAAATGCAGCCATACAAGAGAGCATGAGTAAGATTCCGAATACGTTTTTCCTTTTCATTCTGCTATTGTTTTTCAATTATGCGGCACAAATGTAAAAAAAGTAGTCGGAAAGAAGAAACAAAGAGCTCTTTTCCTCATGGATAGACATTAGAAACATGAGTGTAAAGGCTGTTTCGTTTATGTACCGACAAGATAAAAAATAAGGCAGAGAGACGGACCGACCTTCCGCTCTCTGCCTCAATATCTATCTTTTATACCTATCGGGACCTATGCTTCGTCAAAATCTGTATCCAACAGAGGCATAGAAGCTTATATTCTTGGCACTTCGGCCGCTGTCTCTGAGAAGTTTAGCAAGCCCATATTGAGTTCCGACACCAAGCATGATACGATTCATTTCGACACCGACACCTACTTGAGCACCAAAGTCAAAAGGATACAGTTTAGACTTTTCATCACCACTTCCCTTAAAGAGATTACCTTCATCTGTCTTTTTATCTCCCTTCTTAGTCTCCACAGTATACTTCCCGGACAATCCATAAGCAATATACGGACCGACATTGACAAAAGCATTGAAAGTATCAGAAAGTTTGAATCTGCTATTGATAAGAACAGGCAAATCCAAATAGTGAAGTCTGTTGGTAGATTTGACCTTTCCCACGGTTGTAATGTGTGTCTCTTCCCAATACCCTTTCATCGAATAGTTGAGACCGGTTTGCAAAGAAAGTTCATAAGTGGGTAAGGTTATAAATGCGTAGTCTACGGTAACTCCTGCACGAAATCCATGGAGCATCTTTACATCTATTGCATCGGTAAGATTGGCTCCCTGATATCCGGCTTGGACAATAAATGTCGGACGATTTTGAGCAACGGCAGTCATACAGAAAAGCATAAAAGCTAAGGTTAAAATCTTTCTCATAATTTCATTTTTTAGTGTTACTACTGTCAAGGTTTTCACTTGATTACCATGTATGAGAGACACAAAAACAACATGCCTCTCTCGCAAATATAAGCAAAAATAACAGGAGAAGACAATCCAAGAATAAAGACAGATAGAAGTTAGGCATGATAAATGTTGGGATTTTGGCAAGTTGCCGGATGCCCCGACATCTGTTTATAGAGTTTTGCCGAATCTGTTTAGAGGTCTTGGGCATAATCCTTCCACCTCACACCACGAAGCATTTGCAAAGAGGTTTTAATACGGAAAAAACTTGCTCTTATCACTTTCAATACTTGACCTGAACAGATTAAAGAAGATAAAGCAAGGTTTGATTTCTGAAAACCGGGAGCCGACTGCTACAAATCAAGCCTTGAAGTGTACAAATAAAGATTTGATTTATAACTCTGTACACGTTCAATCTGTTTTTCTTCAACGTTCAGCTCATTTTATGAACGGGTTCAGACTCTTTTATATTCTCGACAAGAAAAAAAGTATCCTCTTATTCCGGATCTTCGCGGCACGAAAAGAGGAAAAAAGAAGATTGTCTTGCCAAAAGTGTATCAAGATGCTTTTATTTAATTTTCCTTTTACTACCTTTGTCCCTCGGAATAGACCTCCCCATTTGTAGGGAAATTTACACTAACATAGACAAGCTACATTTTCTTGCAAGATAAAACATAAGGATAAGGTAATCCTATTGCTAAATAGTGATCTTGAGGATTGGCTATTTAAGTAAAAAAACTTACTTTTGTTTTGCATTACTATTACTTAATCTACCACAATGACAAAAGCCAGTACATGTAAGAGCGGAATAGTATCTCGAGCATTAGGCAATACGGTATATGTGCGTATGGAGCGCAACAGCGCCTGCAAAGAGTGTCATGCCAAAGGGGCTTGCCTTGCCTCCGATGTAGGACATATAGACATTTCTGTGCAGACACCCCATGCGGCAAGCTATAAACCCGGAGACAAAGTCAGCCTCGAACCACTGTTCAACGTTTATCATGCCATACTTTTTGCATTTGTCTTTCCTCTGGTACTGCTGGTCGGGATTGTTTTCATAGCCAATCACTTCTTTTTGGTATCAGAGTCTGTGAGCTACATTACGGCATTGGGGGCATTGGTAGTGTACTTTGTCATCCTTAAGTTGTGCAACGCTTATTTCACCAAGAAGTATCAATACACTTTGAAAAAGTTAGAATAAGATATGTTTCTTACTATTACATTTTTAGGAGCCTTAGGGGCTTCGGGGGCGGCATTGCTTTATGCTGTATCAAAGAAGTTTCATGTAGAAGAAGATCCGCGCATAGGTGAAGTCCAAGAGGCATTGCCGGGTGCAAACTGCGGAGGATGCGGATTTCCCGGTTGTGGAGGATTTGCCTCTGCTTGTGCCAAAGCTTCTTCTTTGGAAGGATTATTCTGCCCGGTTGGCGGTGCGGAAACTATGGCAAAAGTGGCAGATATTTTGGGGCTTGCGGCTGTTCAGTCCGAACCATTGGTTGCAGTGGTTCGCTGTAATGGGAACTGCGATGCCAGACCAAGGACAAATACCTTTGACGGCGTATCTTCTTGCGCGGTAGCCACAGCTCTCTACTCCGGTGAGACCAACTGCTCTTACGGCTGTCATGGTCTCGGAGACTGCGTCAGAGTGTGCGACTTCGGTGCCATATCCATCAATCCGGAAACGAAACTGCCTGAAGTAGATCAGGATAAGTGTACCGCTTGTGGTGCTTGTGTAAAAGCCTGCCCGAAGTTCATCATAGAGCTGCGCAAGAAAGGGCCTAAAAACAGACGCGTATTTGTTTCCTGTGTCAATAAAGATAAAGGCGGCGTTGCGAAGAAGGCTTGCGCCAACGCTTGTATCGGCTGTTCTCTGTGCTTTAAGGAGTGCAAGTTTGAAGCCATTACCATTGCAAACAATCTATCATACATAGATCATACGAAGTGTCGTCTCTGTCGCAAGTGCGTTTCGGTCTGTCCGACCAAAGCGATACACGAGATCGGATTTCCTCCTCCTAAGCCAAAAGTAGAAGAGACAGAGAGTCCGGCAGCCAAGACAGAACAAGTATAAGACTTTTAGAATAAAGCAAAAGATA
This sequence comes from Porphyromonas sp. COT-108 OH1349, assembly GCF_000768755.1. NCBI lineage: Bacteria > Pseudomonadati > Bacteroidota > Bacteroidia > Bacteroidales > Porphyromonadaceae > Porphyromonas > Porphyromonas sp. COT-108 OH1349. The sequence continues at coordinate 15,250 of NZ_JRAH01000021.1, forward strand.
TGCTCAAGACATTCAGAATAGGAGGGATACACCCTCCTGAAGCTAAGCTTAGTGCGGATGCGCCTATCGAAGTATTCCATACCACAAGTACGGTAACCATACCTCTCGGACAGCATATTGGTGCTCCGGCTGAAGCGGTAGTAAAGCGTGGAGATAGCGTAAAAGTGGGTACACTCATAGGTAAAAGTGCCGGTTTCATCTCCGCAAACATACACTCCTCAGTATCCGGAAAGGTTGTGAAGATCGACGATATAGTGGATGCTTCCGGATATAAAAAGCCTGCGATATACATAGAATGCGATAACGAAGATACTTGGGAAGAGAGTATCGATCGCTCTTCTACGCTTATAAAGGAGTGCAATCTCTCATCAAAAGAGATCATAGATAAGGTTGCAGCGGCAGGTATAGTGGGTTTGGGAGGTGCCACATTCCCCTCTCATGTCAAGCTTATGCCTCCTAAAGACAGCAAAGCAGAGATATTGATCATCAATGCGGTAGAGTGCGAGCCGTACCTTACATCCGACCATCGTCTCATGTTGGAGTATGCAGACGAAGTGCTTGTGGGTACCTCCATACTGATGAAAGCCATCGGAGTGGATCGTGCAGTGATAGGCATAGAGAACAATAAAAAGGATGCGATAGCTCTCCTGACACAGAAAGCATCGGAATATAAAGGTATCACGATACAGCCTCTAAAGGTAAAATATCCGCAAGGAGGAGAGAAACAGCTCATAGATGCCGTAACAAAGAGAGCCGTCAAGAGCGGACAGCTTCCGATCTCGGAGGGTGCCGTGGTTCAGAATGTGGGGACAGCATTTGCCGTTTACGAGGCTGTACAAAAAAACAAACCTCTCGTGGAACGGGTTGTAACGATTACCGGGAAACGATTGGCTCGTCCGTCCAACCTGATGGTCAGGATCGGCACACCGCTATCTTCTCTTATCTCCCACGTTGGAGAGATTCCTGCCGGCACTGGAAAGATTGTAAGCGGTGGACCGATGATGGGTAAAGCATTGGCTCAAACCTCTTCGCCGGTGACCAAAGGTACAAGCGGTGTGCTCTTACTGCCTAAAGCGGACACCAAACGTAAGCCTATGCGAAACTGTATTCGCTGTACGAAATGTGTCGGAGTGTGTCCGATGGGATTGAATCCTGCGTTCTTGATGCGTGATGTAACGTTCAAAAACTGGGACGAAGCCGAAAAGAATAATATAGTGGACTGTATAGAGTGTGGCTCTTGTAGCTTCACCTGTCCGGCAAACCGCCCTCTTCTCGATGAAATACGCTTAGGCAAGCAGAAAGTGATGGGCATCATCCGCTCCCGTAAATCTTAAAGACTAAACACAATCAGACTAATGGATAATAAGTTTCTGGTATCTCCCTCTCCTCACATACACAGTGGAGACAGTATAGAGAAGAATATGTATGGGGTTATCATAGCTCTCACACCCGCTCTTCTTGCCTCATTTTATTTCTTCGGACTGGGTGCGGTCGTCGTTACCATAGCATCCGTTTTGGGATGTGTAGCCACCGAATATCTTATCAATAAGTATCTCTTGCGTCGTGACGAGCTTACCATCACCGATGGCAGTGCCATTCTTACCGGCTTGTTGCTCGCTCTGAACCTCCCCTCAAACCTTCCTGTGTGGATTATCCTCGTGGGTGCATTCATCGCCATAGGTATCGGGAAGATGTCTTTTGGAGGTTTGGGATGCAATATATTCAATCCCGCACTTCTCGGACGCGTGGTACTTCTGATCTCTTTCCCTGTACAGATGACCTCTTGGCCCAAGCCTCTCCAATGGACTCAATACATTGATGTAGAGTCCGGAGCCACCCCGCTCGGAATACTGAAAGGTGTAAAGATGGGCATACAGGGCAACAGCCTGGACATGATCCCCAATACTCTCGACCTTCTTTTGGGTCAAATGGGAGGTTCTCTTGGGGAAGTGAGTGCCATTGCACTCCTTTTGGGTCTCGTCTATATGCTCGTAAAGAAGATCATCACATGGCATATCCCGGTAGCGATACTCGGTACCGTTGCCATCTTTGCCGGAGCATTGTATTTGTACGACCCTACCGTCTATCCTACTCCTGATGTACACCTTCTAACGGGAGGTATGCTACTCGGAGCGATATTCATGGCTACAGACTACGTTTCATCTCCTATGACCAAGAACGGGATGCTCATCTATGGTGTCTGCATAGGTCTCATCACGATGCTTATCCGTGTCTTCGGTTCATTCCCGGAAGGTATGTCTTTTGCCATTCTCATTATGAATGGTATCACACCCATTATCAACCTGTATGTTAAACCTAAACACTTTGGAGGTAAAGTAGCGAAATGAAGAAGTTAGGATCCACATTGCCCAATATGTTCTTATCTCTTACCATTATATGTGTGGTAGCTTCGGCCTTGTTGTCTTTCGTTTACAATGGCACCAAAGATATCATTGCGCAGTCCAAAGTGGCAGCTTTGGAGCGTGCGATAGGCGAAGTAACACCGGAGTTTGACAACTCACCCTATCAAGAACAAGTAAAGATTCTCGTAGAAACAGACAGCTTGTCGGTTTTTCCTGCAACGAAAGACGGAGCTCTTGTAGCCACTGCCGTGCAGTCCGTTACACATAAAGGATTCAGCGGAGACGTTTCTATTCTGTTTGGTTTCGACTTGGAAGGAAACATCATCAACTACTCCGTGCTATCCATGCAAGAGACTCCCGGTCTTGGTACAAAGATGACAGACTGGTTCAAAACAGAGAAAGGCAACCAGTCCGTACTGGGAAGAAATCTCAACGGTGGCGATCTGAAAGTGAAACAAGACCAGGGAGACGTAGATGCCATAACTGCCGCCACCATCTCCAGCCGTGCATTCCTTGATGCCGCAGCCCGTGCGCACATTGCACAGAAAGAGTTCGTTGCAAGCAGAAACAGTGCTCCATCACCATCAACAGAAAGTGAACAAGAATAAATAGCCATGAATATATTAAAGTCATTAAAGAACGGAATCGTGGACGAGAACCCTATCTTCGTCCTCCTTTTGGGTATGTGTCCCACGTTGGGAACGACCTCTTCTGCCATGAATGGGTTCAGTATGGGAATGGCGACTATGTTCGTACTCATCTGCTCCAATCTGGTGATCTCTCTTATCAAGAATCTCATTCCGGACAAAGTTCGTATCCCGGCTTTCATCGTTGTCATCGCAACGTTTGTTACCCTCGTTCAGTTTTCCATGGAAGCCTTTCTTCCGGCTCTGTACGAAAGCTTGGGTCTATTCATTCCACTTATTGTGGTGAATTGTCTTGTGCTTGGTAGAGCAGAAGCTTTTGCCGCTAAGAATGGCACGCTATCCTCTATCGTGGATGGTCTTGCCATGGGTCTCGGATTTACTGTGGCACTTACACTGCTCGGTCTTGTGCGCGAACTTCTTGGCACTTGGCACGCATTCGGGTACAAGGTTCCGGGCTTGGGAGAAGAGTATGGAGCGTTGGTATTCGTTCTTGCTCCCGGAGCATTCATCGCCTTGGGCTATCTGATTGCCATCATCAACACCCTTCGCAACAAGTCTAAGGCATAACACACAATCTTTCAACAGATAAAAACAAAACAGTATGGAATACTTCATCATATTCGTTTCAGCCATATTGGTGAACAACATCGTGTTCTCCCAATTTCTTGGAATATGTCCGTTTTTGGGTGTATCTCAAAAGCTCTCCACCGCATTGGGTATGGGAGCTGCGGTAACCTTTGTGGTTACGATAGCTACACTGGTTACGATGGCGATCAATCACTTTATCTTGGTACCGTACGATCTGGGTTATATGATGACAATATCGTTTATCCTTGTCATTGCAGCTCTGGTTCAGATGGTAGAGATCATTCTCAAAAAGATCTCCCCTGCCCTTTATCAGGCATTGGGAGTATTCTTACCTCTGATCACCACAAACTGTATGATACTCGGTACTGCCATTATCATCGTACAAAAAGATTACGACCTGCTCCGCAGCCTTACCTTTGCCATCTCTACGGCGATAGGTTATACCATTGCACTGATAATATTCTCTGTCATTCGTGAGCAGCTCGCTCAGACAGATGTGCCAAAAGCCCTCAAGGGTATCCCCATCGCTCTCATCGTTGCCGGTATCCTTGCTCTCTCTTTCATGGGATTCGGCGGATTGGTATAGCAAGAGCTTGAACAATATAAAGGGAACGCCTCCTGAGTTTGAATAAATGACTTAGGAGGCGTTCCTTATTTTTTACCCGGATGTTCCCACTACTGACACACTCTCTTTTTAAGACGAAAATAAATTCTGTTTAACAGGGACAAAAACAGCTCTGAACACGAAAACAGAACTCTTTTAACACGGATAAATCATAAAATCAAGGCCTGAATGGCAAGATTCACGCTTTGACTCCTGCCATTCAAGCCTTGTTCTCTACAAATCGGGGCTTGATTTGCACCTCCGAACAGGCTAAAAGAAAGATATAACCCTGTTTGGAGAAACTATTAAACTGCTTTACAGAAATATTCAAACACTCGAAAAGGAGATTTCAAACACCCATGGATGCCACCGCAAATCCGGTAAGCAAGAGGTGTAGTGAAGAGGATAAATCCGAAGATCATCCCTCTTTCTCACGGAATAAGTGTGCTGCCGACACGAGATAAGTGCTATTTACTGCGTCCAGACGTTCGTAAAATACTCTTGGAACAGAGATGTAAAATGATCTATCTGCTCCGGTGTATGCTCCTTAACACCCTTGAGTCTGTACTCCCATCCCATGGTTTCGTACTTGTGGACGCCATAAGTGTGATAAGGAAGTATCTCGACCCGGTCGATATTCTTGAGCGGAGAATACTTTTCGCACAACAGTCGGATGTCCTCTTCCGAGTCGTTGAATCCGGGAACCATCACACATCTGAGGCGTACAGGCATATTGATCTCTTCGAGATACTTTGCCGTCTTCCAAACCTGGTCGCAAGAGTGTTCCGTGAGCTCGTGATGCTTTTCATTGTTTGCCTGCTTCACATCCAACAGTACCATATCTATGAGATTGTACACCTCCTTGACATCTTCGTTCATGATGCTTCCGTTGGTATCCACACAGATATGGATGCCGTTCTCTTTGAGCTGTCTCATGATGGGAATAAGAAGACGAGCCTGCAACATGGGCTCGCCGCCACTGAACGTAACACCTCCTTTTTTTCCGAAAAATGCCTTTTCGCTTATGGCACGACGCACCACTTCGTTCTCTTCAATGTTGCGTCCTTTGGTGAAAGGGATGGTGTCGGGATTGGCACAATAGGCACACTTGAAATTGCATCCTTGCATAAAGACGACGAGCCGGAGTCCCGGCCCGTCGAAAGTACCCATTGATTCAAATGAGTGTATTCTTAGCATAACTGCGAAGTAAATGATTATCTCATTCTCTTGTGGAAGCTACGAGAGATAACTTCCAACTGATGTTCTCTGCTGAGCTTGATAAAGTTTACGGCATATCCGGAAACACGGATGGTCAGCTGAGGATAGTTTTCCGGATGCTCCATTGCATCTTCCAGCATGGCACGGTTCAAGACATTCACATTCAAGTGGTGAGCCATCTTGGAGAAGTATCCATCCATCATGCTTACAAGATTTTCCACTTGCTCCTCTTTGTTTGAACCCAAGGAGTGAGGTACGATGCTGAACGTATTACTTACGCCGTCGAGAGAGTCGGAATAGTCGATCTTCGACACGGAAGAAAGAGAAGCGATAGCTCCATTCTCATCACGACCATGCATCGGATTGGCTCCCGGAGCAAATGCAACGCCTTTGGCACGTCCGTCAGGAGTGGCACCGGTCTTCTTTCCATACATCACATTGGAAGTGATGGTGAGGATAGAGAGTGTAGGCTCGGCATTCTTGTAAACAGGAAGAGCCTTTAGAAGATCGCTGAAGTAGCGGGTAACCTCTATTGCCAAAGAGTCCACGCGGTCATCGTCATTACCATAGCATGGGAACTCACCCTCTATCTTGAACTCTTCCGTAAGACCGTCTGCATTTCTCAAAGCCGTTACTTTGGCATGCTTGATGGCAGAAAGAGAGTCTGCTACGATAGATAGACCGGCTGCTCCATACGCAAGATTGATGGCAGGATTGGTATCCACAAGAGCCATCTGTGCTTTTTCGTAGTAGTACTTGTCGTGCATATAGTGGATGATGTTCATGGCATCGTTGTACACGCGTGCTACTTCCACAAGGACTTTCTTGTAGTTCGCTATCACTTCGTCAAAGTCCAAAACATCGCTCTTGAGTGGAGGAATATCCTTTACGACCACTTCTCCGGTAAACTCGCAACGTCCTCCGTTCAGAGCCAACAGAAGTGCTTTGGCAAGATTGGTTCTTGCACCGAAAAACTGAATCTGCTTACCAATCTCCTGGAATGACACACAGCATGCGATACCATAGTCGTCGGACTTTCTTACACCGCGCATCAAGTCGTCATTTTCATACTGAATGGAGGATGTGTCTATGGATACCTGTGCACAGAAATCCTTGAATCCTTGTGGCAGATCTTGTGCCCAAAGGACTGTCATATTGGGCTCGGGAGAAGGTCCAAGGTTATAAAGCGTCTGCAAAAAGCGGAAGCTGGTCTTCGTTACCTTGTGTCTTCCGTCCTGCAAGCGTCCTCCGATAGACTCTGTAACCCATGTAGGGTCTCCTGCGAAGATTTCGTTGTAGGAGTTCATGCGCAACTGGCGTACCATACGCAGCTTTATCACAAACTGGTCTATAAGCTCCTGCGCAAAAACTTCGTCAATCTTACCGTGAGTAAGATCGTACTCTATATATATATCCAAGAAAGAAGAAACATTTCCCAAAGACATGGCAGCTCCGTCTTGCTCTTTCACTGCCGCAAGGTAAGCGAAGTAAACCCACTGAACAGCCTCTTGTGCCGATGTGGCAGGACGGGAAACATCGAAGCCGTAAGACTGTGCCATCACTTTGATATCCTTAAGAGCCTTGATCTGTTCGCTGACTTCTTCTCTCAATCGAACTCGTTCTTCGGACATAAATCCAAGCAGAGAGTTAAGATCTTCTTGCTTAGCTTCAATCAAGCGATCCGCACCATAGAGAGCCAAACGACGGTAGTCTCCTATCACGCGACCACGTGCATAGTTGTCCGGCAAACCGGTAAGGAAACCAAGTGAACGATACAGACGAATCTCCGGAGTATAAACATCGAATACTCCATCATTGTGTGTCTTGCGATAAGAGTGGAAAATCTCTTTTACTTTTTCGTCCAAATGTACACCGTTCTCCTCGCATGCTTTGTCCACGACACCGATTCCACCAAAAGGCTTGATGGCTCTGCGAAGCAGTTCATCTGTCTGAAGACCTACTATCACCTCGTTTTCTCTGTCGATGTATCCGGGGGCATGAGATGTAATGGTCGAAATAGTCTTAGGATCTATCGAGCGTACACCGTTGTTGTCTCGTTCTTCTTTCAGAGCAGCAGTACAGATGCTCCAGATTTTCTTTGTTCTCTCCGATGCAGGTTGAAGAAAAGAAGCATCTCCGTTATAGGGAGTTACATTTCTTACTACGAAATCACGAACATTTATTTCGTCATTCCATAAGCCTTTCTTGAAGTCCATGTCTTTTTCTTTTAATTTGTTAGATGAGGTTGTGTTATTTGCATATTGAATACCTGTTCAAGATGCAGTGCAAAGATAATAGGTAAAAGATAGATGAGCAACACCAAGAACAAAATATAAGTTAATAAAACAAGTAATTTCGAGAGAAATCTATTAAAAATAGAGTAATAATAGTCCCAATATAAATATTTACAGGCAATCAACAGATTTATTTCGAAAAATCAGACTTACAATCATAGTTAATTTATGTTTCCACAACAGTGATATATAAAGGGAAACTTGAATAGAAAAAACAGTACATACTTTCTTGAACTCAAAAACAAAGATGCTAACTTTGTGATAACCCAATACACCTAATAATGGCTCTTGATATAGAAAAACTGAGAGACTTTGCACTATCTCTCCCTTACACTACGGAAGATCTTCCTTTTGGTCCTGATGTCATCGTGTTCAAACTCTTCGACAAAGTCTTTATGCTACTCCCCTTGAACAACGAAGATGGTGTCCGCTTTAATGTGAAGTGCGATCCGGATCTGGCTGAAGATCTTCGGATGCACTACAATGCCGTAGTGCCTGGGTATCACATGAATAAAAGGCACTGGAATACGATATATATAAATAGAGATATGAGCGATGCCGATATTCTGGAACAGATCAGAGCATCCTATCAGCTTATTCTTGATAAGCTCCCGAAACGCCTGAAAGATACTCTGAATATTTCTTGAAAGCGAAAAATATGTTTGACTCATAAACCCATAAAGACAAAGCAGACATTGCAGCAACTAAAAAACTAAGAGGCCAAGCATCTCAATATTTTTTTTAGCGATGCTTGGTCTCTTGTGTTATCAGGAAGAGTTGTACCGCTGTGCTTACCTCCTCCGAATACATTCCTATGTTTGCTCTTCTTTAACCCAATAAAAAACAAGAAGATAATGTCTTAGCAACTCATTTTTTCTTCAGAAGCAGAGATTATTTTGTCTTTATAAAATTCCTATTCCCCTAATATACAACCTCTTTTATTTATGTTCTCATTTTTTATTCTTCACTACTTTGTACGATGAAAAGAAAAAAATATCCTGTCATCTATCTCTTACATACAAGTTCTCACAGTCTCCACCATTTCCCTTTCTCCTTTTCAAATATACAAATTCTACTTTCTCTTCCTCTATCTTCTCTTATCCGCTTTCCTCGCGAAAATATGAAACAAAAAAAGTGGCGAATGAACAAACAAAAAAAAATCAAGAGAAAAAGATGAAGAGGGAAAGTAAACCAAAAAGCAGAGAGAAATAGAGCGAAAGAAAAATGAAAAAAGAGGATGAATAAATAGAATAGAACGGATAAATAGACAGATGGGTATAGAAAAAAGTCAAAATAAGGAGATGCAAACAGGTAGATAAAGAAAAAAAATGAAGGAGGGTAAAAGGATTGAAGAGCGGTGTTTTGAAGGGGAAATAACTCTCTTCTTTGCATTATGGAAAGAGCAAAAAAGATTAAAGAGAAGATAACAGAGAGTTCCATCCCTATTTTCATTTGGAGTGGAGAAAAAGCAAAAAGGAATGAGGAGGAAAAAACAGTAAAGCCGGCAAACCTGCAAAAATAAAGGAGAGAGCCATGTTCCTGTTACGGTTCATGTCTCTCTCCTTCTCTTCAAGTGGCGGCTACCTACTCTCCCATTTGCATAGTACCATCGGCGTGATCGGGCTTAACTGCT
>NZ_JRAH01000022.1:2500-165498 GCF_000768755.1 Porphyromonas sp. COT-108 OH1349
CCATACCGGCGTCCTTTTTCCCGAAGTTACAGGACCAATTTGCCTAGTTCCTTAACCGCGAATCGCTCGAGCGCCTTAGTATACTCAACCCAACCACCTGTGTCGGTTTACGGTACGGGTGATACATTCGTCATAGCGCTTAGAGGGTTTTCTTGGGAGCTTGATTACATCCATATTGGGGCGCCCCGAAGGGCTTCCCATTCTTTCCGGCTTCAACTCTCGAGGCGGATTTGCCTACCTCGATCTGCGTCTTTGCCGTTCAACCCGGTTTTCCGTCTCCGGGCAGGACTGTCACTTCTCCGTCACCTCATCACTGGAATATATCAGTACGGGAATATTAACCCGTTCGTCCATCGAGTGCCCCTTGTCCGGGTTCCTCTTAGGCCCCGACTAACCCTGATCCGATTAGCGTTGATCAGGAAACCTTAGTCTTTCGGCGAGGGGGGTTCTCGCCCCCTTTATCGTTACTTATACCTACATTTGCTCTTCCGGAATGTCCAACCGAAGTTGTCCCTCGATCTTCTACCACGCCGGAATGCTCCCCTACCGATCACTACTGATCCCACGGCTTCGGTAAACTGCTTATGCCCGAGTATTATCCATGCCACGATCCTCGACTAGTGAGCTGTTACGCACTCTTTAAATGAATGGCTGCTTCCAAGCCAACATCCTAGCTGTCTTCGCATCATGACCGCGTTTGTTTCAACTTAGCAGTTATTTCGGGACCTTAGCCGATGGTCCGGATTCTTCTCCTCTCGGACATGGACCTTAGCACCCATGCCCTCACTCCTTGGTAAGCCTGTAAGCATTCGGAGTTTGTCTGGACTTGATAGGCGGCGAAGCCCTCGCATCCAATCAGTCGCTCTACCTCTTACAGCTCCGCCCAAAGGCTGCACCTAAATGCATTTCGGGGAGTACGAGCTATCTCCAAGTTTGATTAGCCTTTCACCCCTACCCTCAGCTCATCCGAAGACTTTTCAACGTCAACCGGTTCGGCCCTCTATGTGGTGTTACCCAAACTTCAGCCTGGCCAAGGGTAGATCACTTGGTTTCGCGTCTACTTCACGCAACTGTACGCCATTTAAAACTCGCTTTCGCTACGGATACAACTCTCTAAAGTCTTATCCTCGCTGCGTAAAGTAACTCGTAGGTTCATTATGCAAAAGGCACGCCGTCACACCTTAAAGTGCTCCGACCGCTTGTAGGCAAACGGGTTCAGGATCTATTTCACTCCTCTGTTCGAGGTTCTTTTCACCTTTCCTTCACAGTACTTGTTCACTATCGGTCTCTAAGGAGTATTTAGCCTTGGGAGATGGGCCTCCCGGATTCACACAGGATTTCTCGTGTCCCGCGCTACTCAGGTCTCTCGTCACTCCAACTTCAAAGTTTCGTATAAGGGGCTGTCACCCGCTTTGGCGATCCTTTCCAGAATCTTCTACTACCTGTCTGTTGTAAAGCTTTATTCGAGATCCTACAACCCCGACACTGCCGAAACAGCATCGGTTTGGGCTCCTCCCCGTTCGCTCGCCACTACTAAGGGAATCACTTTTGTTTTCTTCTCCTATGGGTAATGAGATGTTTCAGTTCCCCACGTTCGCTCCTGCAATATCTCACAGGTGACATGCTGTCGCATGCCGGGTTGCCCCATTCGGATATCTGTGGATCATTTCGTATTTGCCGATCCCCACAGCTTTTCGCAGCTTATCACGTCCTTCGTCGCCTCTTAGAGCCCGGTACAATACGGCTATTGTAGTTTTATATCATCCCATACTTGAGTACAGGAAAATCCTACTATATTCTTCTCTTCCGATATGTCTATGATCTCCTTGTTTTGTGGAGAATGACGGATTCGAACCGTCGACCCCCTGCGTGCAAGGCAGGTGCTCTAGCCAGCTGAGCTAATCCCCCTTAAGAGTTTGTTGTCTTGTTGTTGTCCCTCCAATCCCGCCGGTTGAAGTTCTTTCGTAGTCCCAGGCAGATTTGAACTGCCGACCTCTACATTATCAGTGTAGCGCTCTAACCAACTGAGCTATAGGACTGGATAGCAGATCGTACTCCCGAGTTCAAAAGTTTGAATCTTATGGCATCCCTTTTCATAATAGCTTCCCAAAAAGTTACCACACTGTTCTTCTCTCCAGCTCCCTTTCTGCTGTCAAAGTGGCACATCAAGCTGTTATTAAAGCCCTAACACACGGCATTCCAAGACTCGAACTCTTTCTTCACACGCTATGCCGATCTCTTAGAGGAAGAAGCTCGCTATCTCTTCCGGGGCTGACTTTCCATATACTCATCTCTTAGCATTTCCAAAAATCGGTATAATATCCGCCCATTACGTTCGTCAAAGAAGAATTCATCTTCTTATCATAGATCAATGTACACCTTTAGGCAGTACCATATCTTTGCATCACAATAACAAGAAAGGGAAAAATTATGATGAAATTTGACGTTCTACTTGTAGGAGAAGATTTTAAAGCCCATATTAGTCTTTTGGAGCGTATCACAGAGTGCAGGTATACTGTTGCATCAACCGCCGAAGAAGCTGTGGAAAAGATGCAGGGCATCCTCTTTGACATCGTTGTCATAGATCCAGATATCAATAATTCTGATCGTGCACTCATCCGAAAAATGCTCGAGATCCAACAGCCCGAAGCTCTTCTCTTGGAGGTGGATACGATAGAGCCGGAAGCTCTCGGCTCCCTACTCAGCAACCATATCAAAAGCCTCAAATCTCAACTGAAAGCAACTTATGTCGTCAAAGACGACGTCTTTTCGTTTTAAGAACAGCCTCTTTCTATGACTCCAATGATGTTGTGGGAAAGGACTTCGGGGATAGACCATGTGTAAGCTCGTAGAGCAAAATATCACTTTCCTCTCTATAATCAGTTCAAACACAAAAAAAAGATTTTATTATGAATGAAGTATCTACAAAAAGACCGATTAAGATTGTTGCATTTTCCGGCAGCACTTCAAGCACTTCAATCAACCGACATCTCGTTACATCTGTATTGAATCAGATGTTCGGACACGAAGTCCGGTTTCTCGATCTCAACGATTATGAGATGCCGATCTTCTCTGAAGACAGAGAAAAAGCCGGCTATCCTTCTCAAATAAAAGCATTTCTCGAAGCCATGGATGAAGCTGATGCCATAGTATGCTCATTGGCTGAACACAACGGCTCATATAGCGCTGCTTTCAAGAATATATTCGATTGGTCTTCTCGCGTTCGTCGTGAGGTATTTGCACAGAAACCCATGCTCCTCATGAGTACCTCACCCGGTCGACTTGGCGGAGCAAATGTCCTTGCTGCTGCCAAAAGTACATTTCCTCTCTACGGAGCAGATGTCGTTGCTACTTTTTCGCTTCCGAGTTTCGGGCACAACTTCGACGTCGAGAGTCTCAGCATCACGGACCATACCCTAAAGGCTCAATGCTCCGAAGCTGTCAGTACACTTCTGGCACGTTTGGAAAAATAATAAAGTAAAATAAAAAAGAGGGTGTGTCAAAACTTTCATTTTGACACACCCTCTTTTCATGTACACTAATACATCCGATGGAGCAGAGCGGAAGTTTTGTATCGGACACCGTAGTTTACTTACTTCTCATTGGATTTTCTCCAACAAAGCCTGAGAAGAACTTTCCGAAAAAGAATTCTAAATACGAGTAATAGGAATCGTTGTTATCATCCGAATTTAAGAAGAAGCCAGACATCTCTCCATATCGTTACAATAAGTTTATTGGGGGGGGGGGGGACCTCACGACACAAACGTTCAAAACAACACAAGATAGAGTTCAAAACTGATAACTTTGGCTCTCATTCATTATATAGAGGAGTAAGCTATTCCATTAAACGACCAAAGACTAAAAAAAGACAGCCCACTTGGAGTATATCCTCCGAGTGAACTGTCAGAAATTGGCGAAAGTGTGTGTACAGGAAAATTATCGTTTAGTGTCAAGGTGTCCGAAGCGACCGTTGTTAAAGTCCTCGAAAGCCTGTAAAAGCTCAGCCTTGGAATTCATCACAAATGGCCCATAGGCTGCTATCGGTTCTCGAAGAGGTTCGCCGCTCATCAAGAGAACCACCGTATCGGGGCGAGTAGCCTTGATGGCGAAATCCTCTCCATTGTGGGCAAACTTGATAAAGGTATCTGTGTCTATATCTCGATCTCCTATGCGGATAGCTCCACGGATCACAAGAAGTGCCGTGTTATGAGAAGCCGGGAAGGAAAAGTCCGCCCGACCACCTTCTCTAAGTTTGGCATTCATAAGATATATAGGGGAGTGGGTAGTTGCAGGTCCTACTGTCCCTTGATATTCGCCGGCGATCACTTCGACCATCCCGGCATCATCGGGAAGGATATGCTTACCCATAGATGCGTTGGTTATGGACTGATACTTGGGAGGAGACATTTTGTCTTTGGCAGGAAGGTTTGTCCAAAGCTGCACCATCTGAAACGGTCCGCCCTTTTTCGCCCATTCCGTACCGTGAAACTCTCGATGCAAGACTCCCTTGGCAGCTGTCATCCACTGTACATCTCCACGCCCTATGAGCCCACCGTGTCCCGCACTATCAGAGTGTTCAACTTCACCTTCATAGGCAATGGTTACCGTCTCAAATCCTCTATGCGGATGGACATCCACTCCCCCGGGGAGATCTGTTGGAGCAACCTCACGAAGGGCATTATAGTCAAGGAGGATGAAAGGATCCATCTCCTGCATGGAGAGTCCTTTGACAGAAGGGATAAAGTTGTGGACAAAGAAGCCGTCGCCTACCCAGTGTGAAGATTGCGGCGTTGTCACAAGTGCAATATCTTTCGTTCTCATAATTTTAGTCCTTTCTTTGCTATTGTTACTATCAACTTTATTTTACATCGCAAAGTTAGTCCCTGTTGATCTCTCCGACATTGACCTATGTTAAGAAGCGATGGAGACCCTTATCTCCCTTTTGCGATTGCTCTTCGGACACGGCTCAGGCTCTCCGGAGTGATCCCCAGATATGATGCAATCATTGTCTGAGGCACCCTCATAGGGATTTCGGGGAAATCCTTGATGAACCGCAAGTAACGCTCCTCCGCTGAAGCACTCTGAAGAAGCGTGATACGTCGATGAAGCATCTGTATATGCTCGTATAGCAACTGTCTGTCAAGCTCTGCGAAAGCAGGATCCTCACGGACGAGCTTTTGGAGTTGATTTTCATTGATCAAGAGCAGTCGGGTCGGCTCTATGGCTTGGATAAAGTGATTAGACGGCTGGTTGAAAAACACACTGTCTACATTCATCAAAAACCATCCCTCGACAGCAAAAAACAGCAAGTGTTCCTTTCCTTTGGGGTCTATCGAATACTCTCGTATCGCTCCTCTTTCGATAAAAAATCGATGGACACAAGTCTCCCCGGCATTCAGGATAAAGTCTCCTCGATCGTACTCTTTCACCATACTGTGCTTGAAGAGCATACTCCTCTGCTCATCGGTTAGTGGGACATTAGAGCGAAGAAAGTCATCAAAGAAATATTCTCTCATACTACATTCTTTTTTAAAAGGCAGACCATTATATATTCAAAGATATACATATTTGAAGAAAACACCCTGAAAAGATGCTCCGAAACAAGATTTAATGCACTTATTATCAGCCCCCCAAAAAGGATATGCATTTTGTCAAAAAGTTCTCTGCTTTCTTTTGAGGAAGAAAATAGGTAATTTTGCAGCTCAAAAAAGAATGAACATGCAAACAAATCGTCGAAATCTGCTTCGAGTTGTATCCTATCCACTATTTTACGCCATCACTTTTACGGCATGCCTTTTCTTGTTTCCGGACAGAAAAAGCCACTATATCTGCATGGGAGTTCTTTTAGCCGTGATGCTTATGGCCGCTCTCATTGAGCACTTTCTAAAGAAGAAGGTTGAAAAAGAGGAGAAGAAGAGGGTGAGCAAAGAGATACAGAAGCTGAAAAAGAGTCATTTACTGTACAGGATACCTTTCTTCTACTCTGTTCTGCTGAGCTTTTACATCATTTCAACGTGGAGCAGAGACACAGCATCCTCTTACGTTATCGTTTCTCTCGTAATAGCCATAGCTGTTCCTATCTTCGAGAGAATATGGAACAGAATAAAGAAAGCATAAGATCTTTCCGTTCGCTTGAAGTATAGCTCCGGCAGAAGTTTCCCGGACGAAGAAAGAAGAAAGGCATACTATTCCCAGCCTTAGAGCAGACCTTCAGCAGGGGTTTCCCAAGCAGTAGAGATAGAAGGAGGTCCCGTCCAATCTCTTAAAGCACACCTTTAAAGAAGTTTACCGGAAAGATAACGCAGAAAGAAAGACAGATCGCCCGGCTCTTAAAGCAGATCACCGAGAAGCGTTTGCCAGATGGGGAAATATGAAGAATCATCTTACCTTATTATCTAAAAACATGCCTCAATAAAAGTTTTCCGAAAAGAGTATAAAAAAAATAACGCAGGCCATGCTCTCGCACAGCCTACGTTCAACTATTGTCGTATGTTCCACAAAAGATTTAGATATGAGGTAAGAAAGATTGATTAGGTTCTACTTTCTAATGCAAATTTCGTCCATTTTACCTCTTGAAGCAATTTAGTATATATGTCGTACGTCATATTTTTAACCGCTATATCCTTAATCTTTTGAAGTCTCAATACCTGAAAGCGTCCAAATTTTACTTATCAGTGCCATTTATGGCCTCTAATACTGCAACTTCTATCGCTTCTCGCAGATCCGGGTCATTCTTGAGTGTCTCTTTCGTTGCATCTCTTCCCTGTCCGATGTTGGTTCCTTCGTACTTGAACCATGAACCTGCTTTTGCAATGATGTTATGCTCTACACCGAGGTCGATGAGCTCGCCCACGCGGTCTATTCCTTCGCCAAAGATGACATCGAACTCCGCTTTGCGGAATGGAGGAGCCACTTTGTTCTTGGCAACCTTTACCTTTAGAGGATAACCATAAACCTCTTCCCCATCTTTATATGGTGTGCCTTTGCGTATCTCCAAACGTACGGAAGCATAGTACTTCAAAGCATTACCTCCGGTTGTGGTCTCGCTTGGTCCGTAAACCACGCCAATCTTATCTCGAAGCTGATTGATGAAAATACAGCAGGTACGGCTTTTAGAGATGGCTCCCGTAAGTTTTCTCAGTGCCTGAGACATAAGTCTGGCATGAAGCCCCATCTTGGCATCTCCCATTGCTCCGTCTATTTCGGCTTTAGGGGTAAGTGCCGCTACGGAGTCGATGACAACGATGTCTACGGCAGAAGAGCGGATGAGCTGCTCTGCTATCTGGAGTGCTTGCTCGCCGTTGTCGGGTTGAGAGATCCAGAGGTTGTTGATGTCAACGCCCAGCTTTTCGGCATAAAATCTGTCGAAAGCGTGTTCGGCGTCAATGATGGCTGCCAGTCCGCCCTGCTTTTGAGCCTCAGCAATGGCATAGATGGCAAGGGTCGTTTTACCGGAAGACTCCGGTCCGTAGATTTCCACTATACGTCCACGAGGATAGCCACCAATACCGAGAGCCAAGTCGAGAGTAAGAGAACCGGAAGGTATAGCCTCAACATCGTCCACAACATCCTCTGCCATGTTCATAATAGCTCCCTTACCGAAGTCTTTCTGTATCTTTTCCATGGCAGCGAGCAGGGCTTTTCTCTTGTTGGCTTCAAGAGTTGCTTTCTCGTCCGATTTCTGTCCTGCTTCTACCGTTGGGTCATTTATATCGCTTTTTTTTGCCATATTTTTTAGAAGTTTTGAGTGTTAATTGTTCTTGAGTATCTCCAATATCTGGTCTGCATGATCCTTTGTGCGTACCTCTTTACCGGATATGATGTGTGTTACTCTGCCTTCTGCATCTATGATAAAAGAGGTGCGTTGGGTGCCCATATACTTTCTGCCATACATGCTTTTCTCTACCCAGACGCCAAAGATGTCTTGTAAAACATGTTCGGTATCCGCTATAAGGGTGAAAGGAAGATCGTACTTTTCGATGAAGGATTTATGGCTCTTGGCAGAGTCTTTGCTGATCCCGATAACCCGGATACCTACTCTCTTCAGCTCTTCTATGCCGTCTCTCAAACTGCATGCCTGTGCCGTGCAGCCGGAAGTATTGTCTTTAGGGTAGAAATAGAGAAGAGAAGGCTGCCCCAACAGGTCGGCAGCCTTGATCTCTTTTCCGTCTTGATCCAATCCGAGAACCTCGGGTATTTTATCTCCGACAGCTATCATAGTTCCAAGTCAATATCAAATTGTTCGTGCCATGGCAAGCCTTGCTTGTTGAGCTCTTCCATGAACGGATCCGGATCAAACTCTTCTACGTTATATACACCCGGTTTACGCCAGATGCCTTTGAAGAACATCATTGCACCTATTGTCGCAGGTACTCCGGTGGTATAGCTCACTCCTTGTGCTCCGGTTTCCTTATATGCTGCTTCGTGGCTACAGTTGTTGTACACGTAGTAAGTGCGTTCCTTACCATCCTTTATACCTCTTATGCGACAGCCGATAGAGGTCTGTCCGGTGTAGTTTTCACCCAACTCTTTCGGGTCAGGAAGCACTGCCTTAAGGAATTGAATCGGAACGATTTCACGACCTTCGTACATGATGGGTTCAATGCTCGCCATTCCGATGTTTTGGATAACGCGAAGGTGTGTGAGATATTCCTGCCCGAAAGTCATCCAGAAACGTGCTCGCTTGATGGTCGGGAAGTTTTTAGTAAGAGACTCCAACTCTTCATGGTAAAGAAGATAAGACTCTCTCGGACCCACTTCAGGGTAAGTGATAGGCTGATGAATCTCTTGCGGTTCGGTCTCTACCCACTGACCATTCTCCCAATATTTGCCTTTCTGAGTGATTTCGCGAATGTTGATCTCCGGGTTGAAATTGGTTGCAAAGGGGCGTTTGTGATCTCCGGCATTGCAGTCTACGATATCGAGGTAATGGATTTCATCGAAATGGTGCTTGGCTGCATACGCTGTGAATACGCCGGTAACACCCGGATCGAAACCACAACCAAGTATTGCGGTAAGCCCTGCTTGCTCAAATCTCTCTTTGTATGCCCATTGCCAGTGATACTCGAACTTCGCTTCGTCTATCGGCTCATAGTTTGCAGTGTCGAGATAGTTCACGCCGCACTCAAGACATGCATCCATAATGGTGAGATCCTGATAAGGAAGAGCAACATTAATGACAAGCTCCGGCTGGAACTCCTTAAACAGTTTTACCAACTCTTCTACGCTATCCGCATCTACCTGAGCCGTTTTGATCTTTGCTTCTTTAATGTTTGCAGCGATGGCATCACACTTCGATTTTGTGCGACTTGCCAGCATAATGTCCGTAAAGACATCGCTGTTCATCGCTACTTTCTTGGCGACAACGGTACCGACACCGCCTGCACCTATAATGAGAACACGTCCTTTCATTCGTTCTATTTCTTTTAATGTTTTTGATGGATGATATAGATACCAAAGATACGCATTATTTTTTTGAAAACTGAATGCGCTCGGTAGCAACCCCTGCTACGTATCCTTTTCCCCCTTTGACATTGCTGGGCAATATGATAGGTGTAGTGAGTCCTTCGATAAAATCCTCCGACTCCAACGTATTTATAGCCCTAAGGTAAAAGTAAAATCCTTCAGTAATGGAGGATAAAAGCACATAATATTCTGCTCCGGGTCTGATCTGTGCCACTCTCACTCCGGACTTTAGAGTGTATGTTCCGTTCAGCCATTTATCGTAAAACACACCCATGTTATTGTTTGGAGAGCTAAAGTAAGAGTCTTCATCACTTGTGGTTGCGGTGCTCTTCCCGTCATTCATGACCGGTTCTTGCGAATGGTTCATACTTAAAATCCTTCGATAAGGCTTGTCTTCAAAGACTCCCTCTTCGGCAAAACGCAGCTGATAGAAGTTTTTCTCGTCTTTAGGATCCGTCATTGTAGTGTACAGCGTACCATGTTGCTTGCCTACTACCGGCTCTTCCCAGCTTATCTTATCTATGCCGACGCTTTTCGGGATGGCGGTTTCCGCCACAGTCTGATGCTTTCCATCCTTTGTTGCCACCTCCAATCTGATACGATCTCCCGGATTAAACTTCTCTGTAGTCAGGAAACAAGGGCGATACACCTGCTTATGAAACAGACGATAAACCGTGTGTGGCACCGGATCTTTCACCCGTACATCGTTAATGAACAGCTTTACATCTGCTTCTTTTTCCGGGATTGGATTCAAAAGTCCCGTACGAGATACATATATATAGTGGTTGCTCAAAGAAGTATCGAATATGGCATTTACTATCAGCTCTTCCTTATAACCGGAAATATCCATAGGGACTTCATCCACGCATCTGCTGAACAGCACTACTGAAAGAAGGATTAGAGCTGCAGCTTTAATCTTATTTAGATGATAATATATACTTTTCATGACGGGTTAGAATTTATAAGTATAAGATATGGATGGAAGGATAGGCAGAATGGAGACTCTCTTTAACATCGGAACCGCAGTCTTTTCTCTCTCTATTCTTCCTGCTCCTGTCTGGAGCAATAAAAAGGTTGGATTGCGTCTATTATAGACATTGTACACAGAGAAATTCCACTGACTCTTGCCTCTCTTATGCTTAACGTAGTAGTTGAGCGAAAGGTTCAACAGGTGAGTCGAAGGCATTTGATAGTTGTTTCTTGATGTTACAAGAGGTGTTTGGGTAATACGATTTCCTCCGTTGTCCAAGTGATTTATATAGTACTCCCCATAATGTCCGGTGGATTGATTCGCTATATATTCCGTCATTCCTATACCTACCGTAGCTCTTCCGCCGGATCTATACTCCCATGTAGCCGTTAAGTCCAGAGCTTTCGAGAAGGCATACGTCGCAACGATATTGAAATTGTGTCTGCGGTCAAACTGCACCGGAAACCAGGCTCCCTGGTTTATTCCATTGGGACTGAATCTTCTTTCACTCTTGGCATAAGTGTAGCTTGCCCAGCCTGTAAGATTTCCTTCTGTTTTTTGTGCCATTACTTCGACACCATAAGAGCGTCCCTCGCCTTGCTCTACCTTCTCTTGCCATCCCGAAGAGAAGCCCATAAACATTGCGCCATCCTTGTACTCTATTGCATTATCAATGGTCTTGTAATACCCTTCGGTAGACAATCTCCATCCGTTTATCGCATCAGAGTAGAGACCCAAAGCATATTGATCTGCACTCATCGGGCTTATCCGTTCCATGGCAGGCACCCAAAGATCCGTAGGCATGCTGAGACCGAAAGAGCTTAGCAGGTGAATGTTCTGGCTCATCTTCGTATAAGAGAGCTTGACATCGAATATATCCGTCGGTGCTATCCTTACGGAAGCGCGAGGTTCTAAGGAGTGATAAAGCTTTCCGTTCACTCCAAACATAGAGTAACGCACGCCCACATTACCGTCCAACCATGGCAGCAGCCTCATCTCATCCTCTGCATAGAAAGACACATCGTGCGCTTGTATAGGCTTTGCACTCTGATTAAGAGCTTTCAAAACATCGGCATCTTCCGGGTCTTGTTGCTTTACGGGGTCAAACGACAACGCCTCCGGTTTGAAAGTATGATAGATATACTCCCCTCCAAACTTAATGGTGTGGTTATGCACGGGGTAATACTCCATATCCATACGGGCAGAAAGGTCCTCTATACCCGAAGTAAACTGCAGATGATATCCGTTGGTCAGCTCAGATTTCCCATCTGTTATCACATACTCATTCTCTTTATTTGACGTCCTGAGTTTGTATCTGGAGTAGGCTATTGTGGTATTGGAGAAGAGTCGGGAAGAGAATATATGATTCCATCTAAGCGAAGAGACGATATTTCCCCAAGACATTTCACTGTCTGACTTCGACTGATACCTGTTCATGCTATGCTCGAAGTGTGTATAGAGATTATCGTCTCCGCCGTACAGACTCAGGAATAGTCTGTCTCTGTCTCCGAATCTATGGTTCAGCTTCAACGTGAAGTCCTGGAAGTAGTATCCGCCTTTCTCGTCTTGAGTCATGAATGGACGTGCCAAAATATCCGCATAAGTCCGGCGATAAGAAGCATGAATAGAGGTTTTATCTTTAACGATAGGCCCTTCAAAATGCAGCTTGGAGGAGATCAGTCCGATGCTTGCCGTACCGTGATACTCTCTCATATTCCCATCATTTGTTCTGATGTCCACAACGCTCGAAAGCCTTCCCCCGAATCTCGAAGGGAAGCTACCCTTGTAGAGATCCACTCTCTTGATCGCTTCCGGAGTGAATACGGAGAAGAATCCAAGCAGGTGATTTACATTGTAAAGCGGCACTCCGTCAAGCAAAAAAAGGTTTTCATCCTGTCCGCCTCCGCGTACAAAGATGCCGGCACTACCATCTATCCCGGCTTGTACACCCGGTAAAAGCTGTATTGTTTTCAAGGGATCCGCTTCTCCGAGAAGCGCAGGAGCTCTGCGAATAATCTCAAGAGGCACTTCCATGCTTCCCATTCGTGAGCCGGTCAGCTCGGAGTCGTTTTTTCTTCCGACCACCACAACCTCATCCAGCTCTTGTGGTGCGAGATAGACGTTGATGACGGTATCTTTTCCCGTCAGTCGGATCGTCTGAGGCTGACAGCCGGCAGAATAAACCTCTACTTCTTGAGAACTGCAAGGGAGTTCCAGGCTGAAAAAACCATACGAATTGGTCAATGTTCCGGTCTTTAACTGTGGTTCTTTTATTCTTGCCCTGATGATGATCTCTTGCGAGCCCTTTTCATAAACATAACCGCTTATCCTCTGTTTGCAGTTTTTACTCTGTGCCGCGATGGGTTCAAAGCAACACAGAGATAGAAGAAACAGACTTAGAGAAAAGAGTATGCCTCTCTTACCGAAAGCCGTTCCGAGAAAGTGTCGATGCTTCATGCCAACATGGAGATTTAAGATCCGAAGATCTGTGAATAATATTTTACTTCAATGTTAATAGATTCAGACTTTTGCAAAAGGTTAACTTTTGACTCCGATCGCCAAAGATATGAAATAAATCTATTAAAGAAGAGTGTATTACGGCTTGCTTTTGCTCTCAAACTTCTCTCTTTAAGCATTGTTGTGTCCCGAATGATATTCTTGTGTGTATGAACTATAATTTTTATTTTCGCACCCGATATTATTCTTGTCTTTTTCTACAACACACATGATTGAAGAAGACAAGACTTTAACAATATATAAAGAACTGTTCCTCAAAAAGATAAAGAAAAATAATATGACATTTATGCACAAAACAAGACTACTTTTACTCCTGATACTGGGCACACTTGTTGTTACAGCCTGCCGGAAAGATCCCCTTCGCCCGAACGAGAAGAAGGATCCGGAAGTAGAGCAACCGGAAAAACCGAAAGAGAATGACCCTCCGGCGCAGACAGATCTCTTCCCAAAACCGGATGGTTCACGCATTCTTACGGGTTCTCCGGCGGAGAGAGTTTTTGCTCTGCTCTCAAATATGACATTCGATGAGCCTCTTCCTCTCGGAGAGACCCGGATTACAGAGGCTCAGCTGAACGAGATAAAGGCTTTTGCCGATAAGCTCGTGGCAGAAAAGCAACCTAAAAACCAAAGAGAAATGCACGATCTTCTGTTTGGCTGGATTCGGAAAAACGTCAAGTATGGCAATACTTTCGATCCCTCCATACCGGACTACAACAGTGCCTATACGACATTCAAGCACAAAGTGGCTATCTGTCAGGGATACTCCAATCTCCTAAAAGTGTTCTGTCATACGCAGAAGATTCATGCCCCGATAGTAAACGGACTGGCTCGCTTCAACACTCTCGGAAATCCATTGGGGCATGCGTGGAATTATGTTTTACTTGATGGCAAATGGTTTGTATCGGATGCAACCAACGGCATTTTCTACGATGCGAACGATCCCAAAAGGTTCGACTTCCTTTTGCCGGAACGCTTGGACTTTCCTCTCTTCCGGGATGAGAAGTTCGTGTGTACCTATGAAAAAAGGGAGCTTACTATAAGTAGCGTTCAAGATTCATTTACGGGAGAAAAACTCATTGTACCTTATGGCATGGGAGGGTTTCAGATAGGAAATTTCAATCCGACCCATCTGCCAAAATCTGTAAAAGAGATCTACCTTGGTCGCAACATCAAAATGCTCGGCACCTCAGACCATCTCAATCTCAAGGAGTCCGGCAAAAATGTAGAGAAGATACTCGTAGATCCGGAAAACCCTCACCTTGAGGAGTATAAAGGCACTATTTATATCAAAGGAGACAAGTCCAATCTGCCTCTTTTCATTCCGGCACGTCTGAAAGTGGTTAAGATGAAACCCATGAAGAATGTTGGTAAAAATGTTATCTTCGGACACGAAGGAATGGAAGAGCTGTACTTTGAAGAAGGAACGGAGACTATCGAAGACTATGCGGTGGAAGCGTGTCCTAACCTCCGTAAGGTCTACCTTCCCAAGTCTGTCAAGAGTGTTGCGGACCGGGCTTTCTTCCGATGCCATTCCGAACTAAAAGTCGTACGTCTGTAGACCGGTTGGGTTTGGCAAAATTGTTTTAGAAAAAAGGCAGAAGACCGATGTGTTTTTAGAGGAGCACATCGGTCTTTTTATATAAAAACGGAGAGCTGGAAATCGAGAGCAAGAGAGAAGATTTTTGGCGTGGAGAGGGTAAATTTGCCAAGTCGTTTTAGAGTAAAACGCTAAGAATAAAATCGATACGATAAAATCTCATTCTCGGAGAAAAAATTTTATCAGTGCTTTTCATGGGCTGTTTTCGCGTTAATAGATGCAATTTTTAACACCCCTATATGTAAATATTTCCCAATAAAGAAATTTACCTTTTAATGCACGTTTTGGAGCAAAAAAGCATAAAAACCTGGCAAATAGCGCTTTAATGATTTCGGCTAAACACGTTAAGCGAATCCGGTAAACGTGTTTAATGAAATCGGTAAACGTGTTCACTGAAAAATTAAACACGTTAAGCCGAAACAATATGCTCGTTTACCATTTTTGCTGAACAGGCATCAAAATTTACGTTAATAAAACGGGCTGATTTAACAAATCCGGCACCCCTCCGAAAACGCCCCCTCCGATCAAAATAGAGAGCCCAAAAAAAGAGAGCATTTTTGGGGATCGAATATATAAAAATCAAGAAAGAGGAAAGACGGAAACGGGCAGACAAAAGTCGCTCTTACCATTTCAAAACTGCCTTATAAGAGTATAGCCCAAAAAGAAAAGCAGGACACCTCCTACCACACTCACGGCAAGATAGCCAAGTAAAGAAAGAAGACTCTCCCACTTTAGCAGCATAAAACCATCCATGGCAAAGGTCAAAAATGTGGTGAAACCGCCACACACTCCCACCGTAAGGAAGAGGCGAAGATTCTCATCGCCTATATTCCCTCGCTCCATCGTGCCGTAGAGCAGTCCCATCAGGAGACATCCTATAAGATTGACAGCCAGCGTTCCCCAAGGGAAAGCTCCGGCGATGCCATCCTGCACATATCGGGAAAGAAGAAAGCGCATCACTCCCCCGATGAAGCTGCCACAGCCGATATAAAGAATTGTCTTAAGCATTGTGCATTCCGTATCGCATAAACCTCTCATCACCCATAGGTGTGAATACTTATGCCTTGTGCCGATGGAAGAAAATTGACTCCATACCAGCAGATCTGCAAACACAAGAAAGAGAAAAGCAGTAGCCACAGCGCGGTAGCCACCTTACGAGGTCTGCTAAGCCGGTAATGGATATAGAGCAGATAGGCAAGCATCGTTATGGCAGCCCATGTCTCTTTCGGATCCCAACTCCAATAGTGTCCCCATGCAAGCTTTGCCCAAAAAGCTCCTAACAGAAGACCGATCATCAGAAAGGCAAGCCCGGTGTAAGCCAACCCGTCCGATACGGACATCAGTCGGAGTGCGTGATCCGCTTCTCCTTTTTTCTTCTCTATCCATAAGGCATAGAGAGCAACCAGAAGTCCCGCCCCCAGCATGCCGTAAGAGAACATATAGGAGATGACATGTGGTACAAAGAACGGACTTTCCAGCGCCGGCATCATACTCTTGTTGTGGATCTCCGGACGCACCAGATTGATCACAATAAAAACAGAAGCAAGAATGGTGGAAAATCCCAATATCCACTTGTAGTGCCATCGCAGGTAAACGATAACGCCGGCAAGCAGTGCAAAGAACGAATACCACAGACGCGTCTCCCCCATGGTACGCATAGGCGGACGTTCGAGGGAGTGCCACATAAGCCCGATATAGGTTCCGAACAGAATGAGAGCCAGTATGGAAAGAGCAAGCGCTCCGTTTCTTTTCTCCTTAAAAGCCATCCACGCACCGCAGGCAGCCAGCAACACGGTTGGGAGAGCGTAGTATATCATATCGTTCCAAGTAGTCATAGCTCGTTCTCTTTAGATGAAGGTACATAAGTGGGCTGGGGCAGGATGAAGAGACATACCGCTCCCAGCAGCATCAATAGCAGTCCGACATAGACAAAAGGCATCCACGGATCTTTTACAAGCTCGAATACGGAAACATTGCTCCACCTTCCCATCTCTTGATCATAGCTTAGCTGATAGATGTGCCAGCCTTCAAACTTTATGGGATGATTCACTGAAATCTCGCCTTTGACATATCCGCCTCCCGGACTGTAAATAGAGACCTTCGAGCGAAACTGCTTTGGCTCCGGATCCGGCATAACGATACTCAAGCTGTCCGGCAGGGATAGCCCTCTGAACGGAATGAGATAACTGCCGGACGTAACCCATCCGTTCACCTCCTCACCCGTGCTGCTGTTCGTGGCGCGTACTTTAACGCCATGCACCGCTCCCGTACTGCCAAACTCCACAAAGTGAATACTGTCTTTCGAGACCACGGGTGAGCTGTAAGGGAGATACTCCAACGCTTCCACCTTCCACGCTCCCGTTCTTCCGGAAGATGGTGTCTCCTCCACCGACAGATGCCATGGATGACCTGAAGGAAGCGTCTCGCCGGTTCTGCTGTCTATGATCATCAGCTTGGGAGGATACTCTTCCAGCTCGAAGGCTTCCAGCTCGATCGCCAGAGGAAGCTCGTAAAGCTCGGAAGAGAAATCTTTTGTTCCTCTCCATTCGGGCATATTGGTCGAAGCATCCACCTGCATTCGGAATCTTTTCAGATCATGAGCACCCAACACTCCGGCAAGGAGTGCTATGTAGAGTCCTAAGTGATTCAGCAGGAAAGAGACGTACCTGCCCCACGTCATGTTCCTTTTCCGCCCTCTAAGGATAAATGCAAAGGTAGCACCTCCAAGCAGTATCAGCAGAAGCAGATAGCTTACCAGAAAGTACCACGTAGAGAGTATATGGCTGAAGCCGAGAGTGTGTACCAGCATCTTCAAATCCTCTCCGGAGGCTGCCGAAAGCTCTATCTGCCTCGTCAGACCCATGATGATAGAGACTGCCATGAGGGTTGCAATGGCGGCAATAGACATTTTATATCCGGTCAGAAACGTGGCTATCCGAACCTTTTTACGTGCAAGAACGGCAAGAAGAACGGAGAGGAAAAAGACCCAGATGCCTCCTATCAGATTGAAAGGATAGGCAAAGCCTTGAGCAGGTATAGGTCCGAGTATGAAATGAAACAGTACACCGATGATAACAAGAGCCACAGAAATAGCAAATGCTTCACGATATCCCCAAGGTTGTTTCCACATAATATTATATATATAGGTATCCGTGTGTAACACTAACAGATAGAGACCGCATAGAAGATGCTACATCTGCCATACGATCTCTCCTCTATACTTTTTGTAAACAGATCTTGCTCTTGCGAGAGAGAGGATCTGTCTTATTTTCAGATGCGTTTTTGCTGCTTCGCTTTCTCTATCCACTCAGGAACCACAACGTCCAAGAACTTCTTCTTATTGGCATGAAGCTCTTCAGGATTAAGCCCTATATAACGCTGTGCTTTCTCTTTGGTAGAGATGTCAGGCATAGGAACGTCTCCGGTAAAGCCGAGATTGGCAAGCACTTTGGAGATTGCGAGCCTTGCTTGAAGCGCTCTCTCCAATCCGTTGGACAATATACGGGTTACCTCTTGAGGCGCATGGAACGAAGCACCATGCGAAGCCACACCATAGTCCCAACGCCATTGCGCCTGACGGATATACTGCAACACCGGTTTCATGATCTCTTCGGTTGCTCCCTTATCCCAGGCAAACTTCGCCTCTATATGAGCTGCGGCAAGCTCTTTTTCGAGCTTATTCCGGATTTCGTTTGCCATACGCTGACGATCGTAGACATTTTGGCGAAGCACCTCTTCGCTTTCACGGTGGCAGGTCTGACACGTTCTGTCTATATAGTTGAGCGGACTCTGTATGTGGTGGTCGCTGAACTTCACACCACCCTGACTCATATACGGCATATGACAGTCGGCACAAGCCACACCTCTTTGAGCGTGTATGCCGAGCTGCGCTATCTCATAGTCGGGGTGCTGAGCCTTCAAGATAGGAGCTTTACTTATGGCATGGATGTAGTCGTAGTACTCTATTTCGTCGAAATACTTCTCTACATCTTCCATTGTTGTGCCTTTATCCCAAGGGAAAGTGAGGTATTTGTTCTCCTTGTAGAAGTAGTATTCCACGTGGCACTGTGCGCATACCAAAGAGCGCATCTCCTGATGAGTGGCTTTGGTAATATCTTTTCCCATTCTCTCGAAAGCCTCTATGAGTGCAGGGCGAGAGATACGAAGATCCATTGTTTCGGTATCATGACAGTCGGCACAGCCTATCGGATTGACGATTTCACTGCCCATCTCGCTCCACTTCTTCTGGTAAAACTCCCCGATGCCTATCGCTTGCATCATTCTCGGAACATCAGGACTTTTACATACCCAGCAGGTCGACGGCTGTATATCATCCATTCCGTCTACACCCGGACTACCTGTACGCAACGTGTGGAGCATATCATGGATGGCATAGTAGTGCCCTCGCGGACTCCCGTACTCCCTTGAAAATGCGTATCCTGCCCAAAATACCACCATCTCCGGACGTTGTGCCAGCACATCCACAAACTTATTTCCGTTGAACTCGGAAACAAACGATGTATCTGCTGTCTGCAACCATGTTTCGTACTCACGAGGATAGTTGGATTGGAAGAGTGCATTCCGAGCTTCCATCGGAGCGATCTCCACTTTCTTATTGGCAAAGATCGACCGGACCTCTGCACGACGTTCCGTAATGGATGCAGCCAATAAACCTAAACAGAAAACCGCAACCATGGCAGATATAAACAGAACCCAACCCTGCCAGCTTTTCAGTCTTTTTCTTTCTTTCATGGGTGTATCTTTTTTTCTTATTCTATCCGTTTGTTATTATCTCTTGTTTTTCTCTTCGTCCATCTTGCTTCTCAACCACTCCGGAACAGGAGATTCCGGATAAGGTACAAGGGCTGAAGGGGTAGATGAAAGACTGTTCTTCCCTCCGTGAGGCACGTCTCTATGACAGTCCCAACAAGCTCTGCCATCGCCATGGTTCAGCTCTTTACGGGTCATCCGTCCGGTCTTGACAAACTCCTGGTTGAGCTGCATGTGACAGCGGATACAGTTGTCATATATCACTTCACGGCTTGCGGTGATGGCTTGCATAGCTTGCGGCTCTTGTCTCATAGTGAATACATAAGAGTGTCTCAAGCCATCTTTCGCCTTGAAATAGTACTTGTTCAGAATGTTGTTATGGGGGACATGGCAGTCGTTACACGTAGCCACAAGCATGTGCGAAGAGTGTTGCCATGTAGCATAATAGGGGCCCATGACGTGGCAGTTGACGCACACCTTCGGGTCGTCTAAGAGGTAGCTGTAAGCTTTGGAAGCATAAACCAGGTATGCTCCCAACCCAAACGTTACGCCAAGAAGGAGTATCGCCACCACCTTGGAGCCATAAGCAGGAAGTAAACTCTGTATCAGAGAGCGTACTCGGTAAGATAGAGATTGCTTGCTGCGCATAAGCCGTTAAGTTTTTTGAACCACAAATAGTAGTGATTAAATGAAGTAAATTTTATGATTAAACCATACAATATCACTACCTAATACCACAAAATTATATATTAGATTTATTATTTCCAAATCCAAGATGATTTTAGATCATAAAATGAACACGTTAACAACTTAGGTTTAACACGATCTTTTTTCTCGCTGAACAGATTCACAACTCAAAATCGAGGTTGGAATTGCACGGTTCAAGCCTTGATTGTTGCATTTCAAGCCTTGATTTGCACGGATCGAGGCTTGATTTTTAATATTATAAAGGTTAAGATACTCTTCTGTTACCGATAAACTCTTTTTTTGAATACTTATAAACGAGTTTTTGATTCTCCATCCGGATTTTCATTCAAAGATGAGAGGATAATGCTCATAACCAAACATTTCTCAACGAGTTAGTTTCCTATAATTTGAGAAAGAAGAGAAAATAATAGTTTGAATATTGACAAGTAGTAGTTATATTTGTAATCCCTTGAATATTAACAAATCAAAAAAGAACCGCATCCTATGGTAAACTACAAGTTGGAACAGATTAAAGCCATAGAGCCTGCTTGTAAACAGAAACTGATCAAGGCAGGCATCGAAAATACTATGGCTCTCTCCAGGGCGAGTAAAACCAGAGTAATGAGAAAAAAGCTCTCGGAACAGACCAAAATAGATGAGAGACGCATCCTTAAATGGGCGAACATGGTGGATCTCCTACGCGTGAACGGCATAGGAGCAGACTATGTTTCTATTTTAGTCATAATAGGCATCGGTTCCATGAAAAACCTAAGCTGTGCAGATCCGGAATATATCGTGCAGAAGATGGCAGAGGTAAACGACAAAAAAAATATCGTCAAACGCACTCCTCTTGTTACCGTTGTGAACAAATGGATAGAGCAGGCAAAGGTGTTGCCCAGAGGATTGGAGCCTTAGTACGAAAGGAGAGTAAAAGGAAAAGAAATCGGCAGAAGATCCATTCCGGAGATCTTCCGCCGATTCTCTTTTTATATTTCTTTCCAATCAGGATAACTATTATTAAAAGTGTTCTTACCTGAAAAGAGAGATTAAATTCTGTTTGTCATTAGAAGGCAAAGATAGGACGAGCCTTAAGAAGAGCATCCTTTGCAGGCCCCTGCAAGGAAGAGTTGTAGAACAATACGCCTTGAGAAATATTGTTATTGCGTTCTGCGCTGGAACGATAAGTATTCTCTGTAAGTTTTTGAACTCCCACTGCTCCAATTTTATCAAGAGCTGCATTGATCTTCTTCATTACTTCTTTGTCTTTATTGGCCAAGAACCTGATATTTCCACTGAATGGACCGTGACACATCAGAGTAAGCTCTTTAGGAGATGGAAGATACCATCCTGTTGTAGTTGCAGGAACAGGATTTGCCGCAGCAAATTCTTTGAGCCTAACAATTGCTGTTACAGGCCATGCAGAATTTTCCGGAGCATTGTTGAATGCTTCCAAAGCTTTAGAGTTATTGTACCCAACAGTCTTATTAAGATTGGTCGAAACATCGTCTTCTGCTGTCACGGGAGTTTCATATTGCTTGGCATTTGCTTCGACCCAAGCCCCCACAGTATTGTTATAGGTCTTGTAATTCTCTTGCCATTGACATTGTAGTATTTCTGTTAGGGATACAACCAACCCGTTGGTACACTTAGGGAAGTCTCTCTTCATCGCTTTATCTTGCTTGGTAGCATCACCAATCCAGAATACAATGCCTATAATCTTCTTGGCATTATCTATCTGATCGGATGTAGAGCCGTCTTCATAGTAAAAGTCTCCCACTCTTGGAGGTCTTACCGGAAGCTCTACGATAACGATACACTTGGCTGTCTTGCCTCCGGCTGCTGCTGTAATCTCTGCAGTACCAGCTGCCACTGCGGTCACAAGACCTGCTTCTGTAACGGTAGCAACACTCTTATTGGAAGAAGTCCAAGTAACTGTCTTGTGCGTTGCATTCTCCGGTAGGACCGTTGCACTAAGTTTCAATCTTTCTCCTACAACCAACTCTAGAGAGGTCTTACTGATAGTAACGCTCTCCACTAAGATAGGATTGACCTTGACTCTGCACTGAGCACTCTTATCGCCGGTCTTTGCTGTAATAGTGGCTTCTCCTTCTCCTTTTGCAACCACTTTACCATTGTTATCCACGGTAGCCACCGCCTTGTCGGAAGAATCCCATGTTACGGTTTTGTCTTCTGCGTTATCCGGAGTCACGGTAGCCTTAAGCACCACCTCCTCACCAATAGTCATCTCGTGATTTTCCTTATCCAAGGTAATACCCGATACAGGCACTGCTGCCACAACGACCTTACATATCGCAAACTTTCCACCTGCTGTTGCTTTCACTTCTGCCTCACCCAATCCAATGGCTGTTACCTTACCGGTCTTGTCCACAGATACGATATCCGTTTTTGAAGATGTCCATGTAAGCTCCTTGTTTTCTGCATCCGCAGGAGTGATGGTTGCAGTAAGCTGTTCCGTGTCTCCCTTAAAGAGCTGGAGAGATGTCTTGTTCAACGCAACATTGGTAACCAAAATCGGATCTTTCTTACATGATGTAAGAGCAAAAATCGACAAAAAAACCAAAGTCAACAGACCATTGATGTGAATTCTTTTCATAGCTTTCTTTGTTGTCATGAATAAAAAAGGTTAAACATTAATATTTATAATCGCGTTTTCAAACTTAAGGATATGTGTGGTCACCGGCCCCAAAATTAAAGATTTATTCCGGATAGACAAATATTTATTTCACAATTAACCAACTAAAATCCTCTTCTCTACTCTTTCCTCTAAAGATTTTAGAAAAATCACAACCCTTTTATGCTTTTCCGGCGAAAGAGAAAAGACCGAAAATAATCCTGCTTTCATCTTTCCACATGTCTATAAAAAGGGAAACAATCCATATAAAAGCAGCTATAAATAGAAGTAGATATTTTTATACCAGAGCCAGAATGCCGGTATTTCTGATAACGGCTCAGAAAAGGAATTTTTATCCTTACTTACGGCTTGTTTTCCTCTAATATTTTTTCTAAATTTGGAAAGCCTTCAGAAAGAATAAATCCGAAGGCTGAGGGCAAAACCTTTATAATGAAAGAGACAAAATTATTACATACACCAAAAAGAGCGTCCGTGCATTTATATGAACGGCTCTCTCATTAAATCACGTACTTATACCCAATATAACATGGCATCTGCAACATTGTTCATCACTAAGAGAGATGGAAAGAAGGAACCCTTTTCACCACAAAAGATAGAGGAGGCAATAGTAAAAGCCTACCGTGCTTGCGGTCTCTGCGAAAACAGAGATCTTATCCGTAATATAGTGGATCAGGTCTGTATGAAAATCACTAAAGAGGATCCGGGAGTAGAAGAGATACAAGACCTTGTAGAGCATGAGCTGATGGTGCATAACCCTTTCGTGGCTAAGAAATATATCATCTACCGAGAGTGGAGAAACGTCGAGCGCGATAAACGAACCGGAATGAAGCAAATCATGGACGGCATTGTTAAGATTGAGAAGAACGATATCAATCTGAGCAATGCGAATATGTCCGCTCATACACCCGCAGGTCAGATGATGACTTTTGCTTCTGAGGTTACCAAAGATTATACCAACAAATATCTGTTGGGCGTGAAATATGCACGCGCTCACAGGAATGGAGACATTCATATTCACGACTTGGACTACTACCCGACCAAGACCACAACATGCTTGCAGTACGACTTGGAGGATCTCTATGAGAGAGGATTCCGAACCAAAAACGGCAGTATCCGAACTCCACAAAGCATCCAAAGCTATGCGACACTCGCAACGATCATCTTCCAAACCAATCAAAACGAACAACATGGAGGGCAATCCATCCCGGCTTTTGACTATTTCATGGCTCCAGGAGTACGGAAGTCTTTCCAAAAGCATCTTGCAGAGACATTGAAGCTGATAGTCTCTTTGGAAAGCGGGAAGGAGATCGAACGCAAAGAGATACAGCAAAAGCTTGCAGAACAGCACATTTCCGTTCAGGAGAAGAAAGAGGAGCAAGAGAAAGCTATTGCCTCTATCCTTTCCATGATCGAGGGTATAGACGAAAAAGGAGTAAGGAAAGCGTGGCAACATGCCATGGATAAGACCATACGTGAAACCCATCAAGCGATGGAGGCATTCATACATAACCTTAACACGATGCATTCTCGTGGAGGAAATCAAGTGGTCTTCAGCTCCATCAACTACGGTACCGACACCTCTCCGGAAGCGCGTTTGCTGATGAGAGAACTGCTCTCCGCAACAATGGAAGGGCTTGGACATGGAGAAGTGCCGATATTCCCGATACAGATCTTTAAGGTTAAAGATGGTGTCTCTTACTCTGAAAAAGACTGCGCAAAGGCTTTGGCAGACTTCCCAAAAGCTCTAAGCGGAGAAATGGAGTTTGAAGCTCCGAACTTTGACCTGCTTATTGAGGCATGTCGTACTACTTCAAAGGCTCTCTTCCCTAACTTCGTATTCTTGGATGCTCCGTTTAATAAACATGAGAAGTGGAGTGCCGATGATCCCAAACGCTATCTCTACGAGGTGGCAACAATGGGATGTAGAACAAGAGTATTTGAAAATCTCCATGGAGAGAAGAGTTCCGTCGGACGCGGGAACCTATCTTTTACTTCTCTCAATATGCCTCGTTTGGCAATAGAGGCGATAAGGGAAGCGGAAGAAAATAATCCGGGAGCGGATAAACACACCATCCGCAGAGAGGCAAAAGAGATATTCCTCGAAGGAGTACGAAAGACTTCCGAAATGATAGCCGAACAGCTGTACGACAGATATAAATATCAGAAAAGCTCATTGGCAAGACAGTATCCGTTCATGATGGGTAATGATGTCTGGAAAGGCGGTGGCAGCTTAGATCCTAACGATGAAGTGGGAGAAGTAATAAAGAGCGGTACTCTCGGTATAGGGTTCATTGGCGGACACAATGCCATGATCGCAATATATGGAGAGGGGCATGCGCACAATCAGGAGGCTTGGCAGACTCTATATGATGCTGTCTTGGTGATGAATGAAGTGGTAGAAGAGTACAAAAAGAAGTATGGACTCAACTATTCTGTACTGGCTACTCCGGCAGAAGGACTCTCCGGTAGATTTACTCGTATGGATAAAAAGAAATATGGAGTAATAGCCGGAGTAAATGACAGAGACTATTACGTGAACTCTTTCCACATAGATGTCAAAGAACCTGTAACCATCTTTGAAAAGATAAAGAAAGAAGCACCTTTCCATGCCATCACGAGAGGAGGACACATTACTTATGTAGAGCTTGACGGAGAAGCGAAGAAAAACATTTCCGGCATTCTTAAGATCGTCAAGGCAATGCACGATGAGGGTATCGGCTATGGCTCTATCAATCACCCGGTGGATACATGCAACAAGTGTGGCTATAAAGGTGTAATATATGCGAAATGCCCTGTGTGCAGTGGTGAGAACATTGCAAGGCTAAGACGTATTACGGGATACCTTACCGGATCTTTGGATAGCTGGAACTCTGCCAAGCAGGCAGAAGAGCACGACAGAGTGAAACACTCCAAATAACTATAAGACTGAAGAGATGCCTTGTCCGATAGAAGAATACAACCTTCACCTTCTGAATAGATACAAAGAGACTATTTCAGATGGTGAAGGTATTCGTTTTTCTATCTATTTGGCTGGCTGCTCTCACCGCTGTAAAGGCTGCCACAATCCGGCGAGCTGGGATCCCAAAAATGGGGTACTGCTTACAGACTCCATTCTTACCGATATTATTGCAGAGATCAAAGAGAATCCTCTCCTTGACGGTATCACTATAAGCGGAGGAGATCCGTTCTATAATCCGGTCGGATTGGAGGCTCTCCTGTCCCGTCTGAAAGAGGAGACAGGAATGAATATCTGGGTTTATACCGGATATACATTGGAACAGCTCACCAATGATCCTCTGCTATCGCTTCCACTGAAATATATAGATGTACTGGTAGATGGGCCTTTTATCCAAGAGGAGTTCGATCCCACGTTGCGTTTTAGGGGAAGCAGGAATCAACGCATCATTTACCTTAAGAAATAAAACCTGTACGAGAAGTACATTTTTCCTTAACACCAACATTGAGAAAAGCAAATAAAAATCGCCCCGATGTATTCATCAGATACATCGGGGCGATTCTGTATATCGGGAAATCTACTTCCCTATCTTGTCCTATTATCTAAGAATAGACTTGAAGAACGGATTAGCCGCATATTTAGAGAACTCACGATCCATTGCGATTGTCTTCACGATGGAAGGATCAAGCTTAACAGCTTCCTTTAGAGCCTCTTCCACAACAGAAGCATTATCTGTGCGAGCAGCAACAAGAGCTTTCAAGTAGAAAGTCTTCGCATCCGGATTGGAAATCTTAGCGATAAGTTCGGCAGCCTTATTGTAGTCGTTTGCAAGGATTTGAGCTACCACTGCATTATTTGTGGCGTATCCCGAAAGTGTTTTGGCAGCTTCGGCATATTTACCTTGACGGATCTGCATCAATCCCATCACTTCTGCCATTTCTGGTACATTGGTTGCCGCGCTGAACAAGCTGTTTGCCTGATCCACGTTTCCGCTTCTCAAAGCAAGAAGACCGGTATTAAGCTGAGCTTCTGCAAGATCTTTTCCATTCACTTTAGCCACTGCCAATGCTCTGTTGAAGTATTCCGCAGCATTTGCATACTCTTTAGAAGCATACAGGATAGTACCTATATTATTCCATGCACGAGCATCATTAGGGAAAAGTTCAGTAGCTTTTTTGTAGATATTCATCTTTTCCGCAGCAGTCGGAACGAGAGTAGCAGAGTAAAGCAACTCTTCCACATTCAAAGCAGCCGGATTCTTTTGAGAAAGAGAAAGGATCTCCTCATCGCTCTTTCCGATAATCTCAACATTCGCTATCAAGCGAGAACGACGAAGTTGAGGCAGGATATCGTCTGCGAGTTGGCGGAATACAGCAGAAATATTCTTGATTTCCTGTTCGCGCTGGATAGGGTCTGTGTACATGGAAAGAACACGAAGGACAAGATCTTTATCCTGAATTTCGCTCTTCTCTACAAGTTCCTTAAAGCCTTCCCAGTCTTCAGCCGTGTAGTGAGCAGCTACCGGAGCATTGATGCGTTGCTTCTTCAACTCTCTGTTAAGGTAGTTGGTCGTATTTTTCTCACGTTGACCCGCAAGTCTTTCGTTCAAATCGAAAGCTCCATCAGGAGAAGCGTAAGCACGTACCTCTACATTTACATTCTTGTTTGCTGCATCATTGGCATTCTTTACGATGCTCTTCCACTCCTTCATTTCCGCTTTTGCCAACTCCGTAGGGCGAAGACCGGCTTGTTGGATAAGGAAGAGGATGTTTGCATTATGCGCTTCCTTGATGATGCGTTGGAATCCATCGGGAGCGATGGCAGGAGTAACATACTCCGTAGAAGCCAATGCTTCTGTTGCTATAACGCCTTCGCCCACTTTTACATCCGGAAGACGCACCTCTTTCTTGCCTACCTTTGCACGGAATGTAAGGAAAAGATCACTCTTTTGCATCTCCGGCTTGTAGTCAAATTCCGTATGGAACACCACTCTTTCCGCAGAAGCGTAAGGCACTACGGTAGCATTGCCACGCACCTTTTCACCTTGATAGGCTACGGGTGCCGCCGCCATCTCTCCTCCTTGATACCTTAGTACAGGAATGATGCTCACTTGTGCTTTCTTTGCAAACCATTTCTTTGGGAAAGAGATATTAACCTGAGCAGGCACCTTTCCGGCTGTCAGTTCCAGTGGTTGTGGATCCACATTGACGTACTGAGCTTGAAGAGGCTTCAGCTTCGCACACGATGAAGCCAAAAGAGATACTACAGCAAGAGTAGTAACAGATAGAATAATTCTTTTTGTCATATCAATTTACTGTGTTAGATAAATTTCGATCATGGTACTGCTGTATTCCGATAGGAACGAACACAACAAGACAAAGATAGCGTATTTTTATGATTTTCTTTACATTCACTTTGGCAAACAAAGAAAGAGCTGCTCTTGTCAGAGCAGCTCCCTCTCAAAAATCATAGCAAACTTCTATTATTCGTCTTTTTCCTTCTCTGCAGCATAATCTGCAAGAAGTTTTTCTTGTACATCTGTCGGAACAAGCTCATATCCTGAGAACTTCATTGTGAAGCTTGCACGTCCTCCGGTTATGGAGCTTAACGATGTCGAATAGCTGGAAAGCTCTTTAAGAGGAACTTTCGCCTGGATCTTTTCATATCCGGCAGCACTGTTCATACCCATGATGATGGCTCTCCGAGTCTGAAGATCACTCATAACATCTCCCATATAGTCTGCAGGAACAGAGACCGTAACGTCATAGATCGGCTCCAATACCTTCGGGTTGGCATTGCGGAACGCTTCACTGAATGCGTTACGTCCTGCAAGCATAAAGGATATTTCGTTACTATCCACCGGGTGCATCTTACCATCATATACCACGACCCTTACATCGCGGGCGTAAGAACCGGTAAGAGGACCTTGCTCCAAGCGAGACATAATACCCTTTAATATGGCAGGAAGGAATCGGGCATCTATGGCTCCACCAACGATCGAGTTCACAAAGACGAGCTTTCCACCCCAGTCCAAAGAGATCTCTTGAGTATCTCTTGCTGTGATCTTAAACTCTTGACCGCCGAACTTATAGCTTTGAGGCAGAGGGGTTCCCTCTTCGTATGGTTCTACGATAAGATGCACTTCGCCAAACTGACCTGCTCCCCCCGATTGTTTCTTGTGTCTGTAATCTGCGCGAGCGGCTTTGGTGATGGTTTCTCTGTATGGAATCTTTGGCTCATAAAATTCTACCGGAATTTTGTCGTTGTTTTCGAGTCTCCACTTCAATGTTCTCAAGTGGAACTCTCCCTGTCCGTGTACGATAAGTTGCTTCAACTCTTTGGACTGTTCCACTATCCATGTCGGATCTTCAGAGTGCATACGGGTGAGCGCTTCCGAAAGTTTTTCCGCATCGCTGCTGTTCACAGCCTTGATTGCTCTGCGATACTTCGGCTCCGGATACTGAACTTCGGGATAAGTGTAAGAGCAGCCCTTTTCGTTCAAGCTGTGTCCCACTTTCACGTCTTTCAGTTTAACGGTAGCGCCAATATCTCCGGCTTTCATCTCTGCCACTTTCTCACGAGTTGCTCCCGCTGCCACATAAAGTTGAGTGATGCGTTCTTTGCTCTCTTTATTTGCGTTAATGAGGTCATCGCCCTCTTTCACCGTACCACTCATAACCTTGAAGTAGTCCACTTCTCCAATATGAGGCTCTATGGCACTCTTGAAAAAGAGAAGGCTTACAGGACCTGCAGAGTCGGCTTTTACCTCTTCACCCTCATTGGTAAGGGCAGGTTCCATCTTATCTGTACATGGAACGATATTTCCAAGAAACTCCAAAGTACGTCTCACGCACATATCTTTAAGAGCACTTACGCAGAATATCGGGAAGATGCTGCGAGACACAAGACCCAATCTGATACCTTCTCTCATCTCCTCTTCCGATAATGTGCCTTGATCAAAAAACTTCTCCATCAACGCATCATCGTTTTCTGCTGCTGCTTCCACCAATGCCTGGTGATAAGCCATAGCCTTTTCCTGCTCCTGTTCGGGTATGTCGAGCACATCGGGTACACCGCCTTCCGGTTTCCAGCGGTACATTTTCATCTTAAGGACGTCCACGATCTCGTTAAAGCCTGTACCCACGGTTACCGGATATTGTACCGGAACGGCTTTGGAGCCGTATCTTTCTTGCAGCTGGGCTACGCTGTTATCAAAGTCGGCTTTTTCATGATCAAGCTGATTGATGATGAAGATCACCGGTTTCTTAAACTGCTCTGTATAACGGAACTGATTGATCAGCCCCACTTCTATACCGTACTGAGCATTTACGACCATCAGAGCCGTATCTGTAACACTAAGAGAAGAAACCGCTGCACCTACGAAGTCATCGGATCCGGGGCAGTCGAGAAAGTTGAGCTTTCTACCTTGCCATTCTACTGAAAACAGCGTAGAGAACACAGAATATCCATAGTCTTTTTCTACCGGGAAGTAGTCCGAAACAGTATTTCCTGCTTCCACTGTTCCTCTACGCTTAATGACACCGCCTTCAAATAGCATTGCTTCCGCAAGCGTGGTTTTACCTGAGCCTGAACTGCCCAGTATAGAGATATTTTTAATCTCTTCGGTTTGGTACACTTTCATAACGTCCTTATGTAAGATGGTTTGAAATTATAATAGCTTATTTTATATGTCTCAGAGCCAAAATGCCCTCTTCTGTCGGGCAAAACTCTGCGACTTTCCCCGAAAATTAGTACTAATATTTCAGAAAAACAACATTTTGTCCGTTTTTGTACCGATGGAGAGGTCATCGCTTTGTATCAAAGATACAGAACACTCTATTACAATAAATTAGACAGACATACCTGCTTTTCGGTAATTCTCTTGCTCCACACCGCCGGAAGCCTTTCGGAAAGAATGCCGTTACCCGAAAGAGCCACGAAAAGACGGATAAAACTCTTTTGATAAAGCCATCCAAAAGTTCTCCCGAACCTGTCTGTTTCTTTCTCCAAACGCATTAAAATTTACAAATCAGGAGCTGAATATTGAAAGTCAAACCTTGAGAAGCAGGACTCAAGTTTTGATTTGCAAACATCAAGCCTTGATTTCAAGATTCATAAAACTTCAATCCTCTTTTTTAACACGATAAAAAGAACTATCGAACAGCTTAAAAGCAAATTGCATACACATCCTTAAATATGGGATAAGGCTGTAAGCATTTGTAACCGGCTTACTCACAGAGAAATTAGTAGAACTTGGATATTGCTTTTTTCGTCAAACTCCTCTACCTTTAGGGGAGATATTTTACAGACATGAAACATTCCAAAGCGTTTTTTGCCACTCTGGCAATTCTCCTTTTCCACATAGCCGGTTACGATCTTTCGGCACAATCTCCCGTAGATTATGTATCTCCTCTCATAGGGACACAGAGTAGTTTTGAACTCAGTTCGGGGAATACCTATCCGGTTATAGGCAGACCGTGGGGCATGAACAGCTGGACACCGATGACCGGAAAGCCCGGAGACGGCTGGCAGTACACCTATACGGCTCACAAGATAAGAGGCTTCAAGCAGACCCATCAACCCAGTCCCTGGATCAACGACTACGGGCAGTTTTTCATCATGCCCCTGATGGCTCCTCCTGCTCCACACGGAGAGGGGGCGGAAGATATGAAGAAGTGGTACTCGCTTTTCGATACCGAGCATTCCGCCTCATGGTTTTCGCACAAGGCAGAGAGCGTTACACCCTATTATTATAGCGTATATCTTGCCTCCCATGACACCTTTGTGGAGCTGACCCCAACGGAACGAGCCGTGATATTCAGAGTAGCTTATCCGAAAAAGAGCAGGGCAGAACAGCTCCGTTGGTTGCTGCTGGATGCTTTCGACTCCGGCTCTCTCATAGAGCAGAAAGATGCTTACACGCTGCAAGGGATCTCACGAAAAAACAGCGGAGGCGTGCCCGAAAATTTTGCCTGCTACTTTACCCTGAAGTTTTCCACACCGATAAAGAGCATTCGCAAGATAGAGCCGGATGTCGCGGGACACGCCAGAGTGGCTGTGGAGATAAAGTCTCCGGAGGTGGAGATCAGGATAGCCTCCTCGTTCATCAGCGCACGGCAGGCGGCGCAGAACCTTTTGGAAGTGGCAGACAAGAGCTTCGAGCAGGTGCGAGACAGTGGCAGAGCGGAGTGGAACAGGTTATTGGGTCGCATAGAGATAGAGGGCGGCAGCACCGACCAACGGCGCACATTTTACTCCGCACTCTATCGCTCTCTCCTCTTTCCAAGAAGATTTTACGAGATAGACCCGAAAGGAAAGATCGTCCATTACAGTCCGTTCAACGGACAGGTGCTTCCGGGCTATCTCTACACCGATACCGGCTTTTGGGATACATTCCGTTCTCTCTTTCCGCTACTTAATCTCCTCTATCCGGATGAGAACATCAAGATGCAGGAGGGACTGCTCAACAGCTACCGCGAAAGCGGATTCTTTCCGGAGTGGGCAAGTCCCGGACATAGAGACTGCATGGTGGGCAACAACTCTGCGTCCGTCCTTGCCGATGCCTATCTCAAGGGAGTCATGGTGAAAGATACCGCCACACTCCGAGCCGGACTGCTACACGGAGCCAACGCTGTGCATCCGTCTGTGTCGTCCACAGGTCGCAAAGGTTGGGAAGCATACAATGAGCTGGGATACGTTCCGTGCGATATTGGGATAAAGGAGAGTGCCGCACGCACGCTGGAATATGCGTACAATGACTGGTGTATATGGCAGCTGGGAAGAAAACTAAAGTGGGAAGCGTCTCTTCTGAACACGTTTGCACAGAGAGCCATGAACTATCGCAATCTGTTCGACTCCGAAACATCCCTTATGAGAGGCAGGAACAGCGACGGTACTTTTCAGACACCGTTCTCTCCTTTGAAGTGGGGAGACGCTTTCACGGAAGGGAATGCGTGGCACTATACATGGTCTGTGTTTCATGATCCGAAAGGTCTCGCCTCTCTGATGGGCGGAGACAGGAAAATGAGTCTTATGCTCGACTCCGTGTTCTCTACTCCTCCTGTCTTCGATGAGAGCTATTATGGCTTTGTGATTCATGAGATTCGAGAGATGCAGATAGCCAATATGGGCAACTATGCGCACGGTAATCAGCCCATACAACACATGATATATCTCTACAACTATATAGGCGAACCGTGGAAGGCGCAAAGCCGTTTGCGTGAAGTGATGGATAAGCTTTACAAGCCCACACCGGACGGTTACTGCGGTGATGAAGACAATGGTCAGACTTCTGCCTGGTACGTTTTCTCCGCACTCGGATTCTATCCGGTTGCTCCTGCATCCGAGCAATACGTATTGGGCTCTCCGATTTTCCCGAAAGTGAAAATCGCTCTTCCCAATGGCAGGAGACTGCTTCTGAATGCAAAAGGCAACACGTCCGACACTCCTTATATATATGGTATGACGGTGGACGGGAAAGTATGGAACAAAAACTTCCTGACCTATTCGCAGCTGCTGAAAGGCGGTGAGATCTCTTTCGAGATGAGCAACAAACCCAACAGAGAAAGGGGAACAACGGAAGAAGACAAGCCTTACTCCTTCTCGAACG
Organism: Porphyromonas sp. COT-108 OH1349; assembly: GCF_000768755.1. Classification (NCBI taxonomy): domain Bacteria; kingdom Pseudomonadati; phylum Bacteroidota; class Bacteroidia; order Bacteroidales; family Porphyromonadaceae; genus Porphyromonas; species Porphyromonas sp. COT-108 OH1349. Next base: position 35,725 of record NZ_JRAH01000022.1, read on the forward strand.
AATACGGAAGAGCCGTAAGCGGAAACAAGCTATGAGAAAAATGGCGTATCTTTGACTCCTGTTAATAAATGCAATAGAAGAATAACCGCTATGCTTACAATAGAAAACCTTTCCGAGATACTCGAACAGGAAGCTCGTGCCGTACGAAACATTCCTTTAGGTTCGTGCTATCAGGAGGCTATAGATCTTATACTTAAACATGTGCATACCAATGGAGGTAAACTGGTTACATCCGGTATGGGTAAGGCAGGACAGATCGCGGCAAACATGGCTACGACATTCAGCAGTACAGGTACTCCCGCCTTTTTTCTGCATCCGAGCGAAGCACAGCATGGGGATCTTGGAATAGTCTGCCCAAATGACCTGATGCTTCTTATCTCCAACTCCGGCAAGACAAGAGAGATACTCGAACTGGTAGAGCTGTCTCGCAGGCTTGTTCCGGGTATTCCGTACATCTGCATTACAAGCGATACGGAGAGCGTATTGGCTCAAAATGCCAACATCGTCCTCCATACGGGATCGCCTAAAGAGGTCTGTCCGCTCGGACTGACTCCCACGACCAGCACAACGGTAATGACCGTCATGGGCGATCTTCTCGTTGTGGGCGTGATGGAAGCCATCGGATTTTCCTACTCGGAGTATTCCAAGCGTCATCACGGCGGCTATCTGGGATCGAAGAGTAGGGCTAAAAGCGAAGAGCTGTAACGACGCTTCGAGACCGTGAATATCCTCATCGTAAATACGCATCTCTCCGGCGGTGGAGCGGCAATAGCTGCACGCCGTTTGAGAGATGCTTTTTCTATGATGCCGGATGTCGATGTGGCGTTTCTCTCTTTGGAGAAAAAAAGCGTTGCAGACCGGTTCAACTTTGTGGCGGAACGCGCAGAGATCTATCTGCATAACGGTTTCCGCAGAGATAAGATCTTCCATATCTCCACGGCTTTATGGGGTAGAGACATTTCGTTGCACCCATTGGTGAAGTGGGCGGATGTAATTCATCTGCACTGGATAAACCATGGGATGCTCTCCCTGAAAGGATTGGAACGGCTCGCGAGTACGGGGAAGCCGCTCTTTTGGACCACTCACGACATGTGGCCATTCACCGCAGTGTCTCCACATTTGGGCGATCCGAACAGCTACGAATCACCTTGGAGCGGCAAGGAGAGCTCTCTTGTGAATCGTGTATGGCGCCGGAAGCAGAGGATATACCCCGTTCTCCGCCCCTCTTTTATCTGTTGCAGCGAATGGATTGCCGGGAAAGCAAGAGCTTCCAAACTCACAAAAGGTCTCGACATAACCACCATACCGAATGCGATAGACACGGACAGCTTCTCCCCTCCTGCCTCTTTCTCTTTGGAGCAGAAGCGTATAGTGGTGGGCGCGGTGCAGACAGACGACCCCCGAAAAGGGTTCGACGAACTGCTCTCCGCTCTTCATCGTCTGCCCTTGAAGGAGATGAACGTGGTGGTAGATGTTTTTGGAAAGCTCTCTCCTCACGCTTCCGCTCTTCTGGAAACCCTTCCGGTGGTTCTTCATGGATACATCGGCTCGGAAGAGGAGATGATTAAGCTTTACCGTTCTGCCTGTATGCTGGTGGTTCCGTCTCTGTTTGAGAATCTCCCCTGCACTATCATGGAGAGCCTGAGTTGCGGTACACCTGTTGTGGCATTCGAGACCGGAGGAATACCCGAAATGATACAGCCGGGAAAGAGTGGCTTTTTGGCAGAGTATGCCAACCCTTCGGATCTGGCAAAGAAGATAGAACAGATGCTTCTGCTGCCACCTTCGGAGTATCTGGCAATGCGTTCCGCCGCAAGAGAGAAAGCCGTATCGTGCTACTCGTACACAAAGGTCGCCGAACAACACTTACGGCTCTATGCCTCCCGACTGCGAGGGCAGAGCTGAACGAGTGTCATATTGCAGAGTATGGCTAATTGACTAATTTTGTAAACATCTATATTAAAAACCTGTAAACAGAATGAACCAACCCACAGAACCCATCGTACTCAGCACTCCGCGCAAGTGCATTGTCGGTGTTCAGTTTCTATTCGTAGCTTTCGGAGCTACTGTTTTAGTTCCTCTTCTTGTAGGGCTTGATCCCTCCACGGCACTCTTTTCTGCCGGGATAGGAACGCTCATCTTCCACCTCGTTACCAAGGGCATCGTGCCAATTTTTCTCGGTAGCAGTTTTGCCTTTATCGCTCCCATTATCAAAGCCACCGAGCTTTATGGATTGAGCGGTACCATTTCCGGCATTGTCGGAGTAGGAGCGGTCTATCTCATTATGAGTGCTCTCGTCAAGTGGCAAGGGCTTAAAGTGATCCGCCGACTCTTTCCTCCCGTCGTGATAGGTCCGGTAATCATTCTCATCGGACTGAGTCTCTCCTCTGCCGGAGTGAATATGGCGAATCAGGACTGGCTGTTGGCAATAGTCTCTTTAGCCGTTGCGGTGTTTGTTACAATCTATACACGAGGTCTTCTGAAGCTGATTCCCATCTTCTGTGGTATCCTTGTCGGCTACCTCTTAGCCCTCTCTCTCGGAAGAGTGGATCTGTCTGCCGTTGCAACAGCCCCATGGTTCGGACTTCCTCAATTCATTCCTTACGAAGGTTTTGCGTGGGAACCCATTCTGTTTATGATTCCTGTTGCAATAGCTCCCGTTATCGAACACATCGGCGATGTATATGTGGTGAATACGGTAACCGGTAAAGATTTCGTCAAGAACCCCGGACTTCACCGCACTCTACTCGGAGACGGACTGGCGTGTATAGCTGCAAGCTTTATCGGAGGCCCGCCCGTAACAACCTATTCAGAGGTTACCGGTGCGATGTCATTGACCAAAGTAACAGACCCGGTAGTGATCCGCATAGCAGCTGTTACCGGTATCGTCTTCTCGATGATAGGTAAAGTGAGTGCGCTGCTCAAGAGCATTCCTCCGGCTGTACTGGGCGGTATCATGCTGTTACTCTTTGGAACCATTGCAAGTGCCGGCATCGTCAATCTGATGCAACATAAACTGGACATGACCAATACCCGTAACGTGGTGATCATCTCCATTACCCTCACCATCGGTATAGGCGGTGCGGTGTTCTCTTATGGCGATTTCTCTCTCTCCGGCATCGGGCTTTCTGCCGTGGTTGCCGTGCTGCTCAACCTCATTTTGCCTTTAAGCAAAAAGGAAAAAGAGAAAGAAAAGCGTCGCCGGGAAGAGTGCGAACAAGCATAACAAGATGAAAGAGCAACCGGTTATAAAGCGATACTTCATGGAGTTGGGCTATGACGGCAGCTCCTTTTCGGGTTGGCAGATACAGCCCAACGGCATCACCGTGCAGGAGAGCATCGAAAAGGCGATGAGTACGATAGCACAAAAGCCCGTAAGCATCGTTGGTGCCGGACGCACGGATGCCGGAGTTCATGCCGCCCGAATGGTGGCACACTTCGACTTTGAGGGGGATACCCTCCCGTTCGATGCGCATAAGATCAACCGCTTGCTCCCAAGAACCATTACAATCTACCGGATATACGAAGTTGCCACAGACGCTCACGCCCGCTTCGATGCCGTCGAGCGCACCTATCACTACCGTATCCACTTCAACAGAGACCCGTTCCTGAGACACTTCTCCACGTTTGTCCACCACCCTTTGGATATAGAAGCGATGAACCGAGCGGCTCTGTTTCTGTTGGGAAAGCAGGATTTCACCTCTTTCAGCAAGCTCCACACGGATGTCAAGACCAATATCTGCACCGTCAAACGTGCAGAGTGGGTACGGGAAGAGGGCGAAGGCTACCGTTTCGAGATTACCGCAGACCGTTTTTTAAGGGATATGGTACGAGCCATCGTGGGTACACTCTTTTTGGTAGGGCGTGGAAAGATGGCTCCGGAAGGGATACGAAATATTTTAGAACAGAAAGACCGCTCGGCAGCAGGGATGTCCGCCCCTGCCGAAGGGCTTTCGCTTGTGGATATCAAATATAACTTTTAACCAACGGATATGGATACAGCATTCTCTACACCGCATCCCCGAACAGGGATATATGCCGGAAGCTTCGACCCCTATACCATCGGACATCACGACATAGCCTTACGGGCACTGGAGATAGTAGACCGGCTCATCATTGTCGTAGGTATCAACCGCAACAAGCAGCCTTTTCTTTCCGTGGAAGAGAGGGTCGAGACCCTGCGCCGCATCTATGCAAAAGTTCCGGCCATCTCTATCGTGGCTTATGAAGGACTCACCGGTGCTTTCGCCCAAGCTCATGGGGCTTCTCTGCTGATACGTGGGATACGCAACGTAGCGGATATGGAGTATGAGAGAAACATGGCAGAGTTCAACCGCAAGCACTTCAACCTCGAAACCGTACTGCTTCTCTCCGCCCCCGAACTCTGTTCCGTCAGCTCCTCTCTCGTTCGAGAGCTGGCATCGTTCGGAGAACCTTATAAGCAATATCTGCCTCAGCCGGAAGAGTAAAAGGCTTGTTTCTCTGTCTGCTTTTATCTAAATTTGCTTCGACCCCTGTTTACATGGGGGATTTTAATAAAAACCATAAGACACAGAGAGGAGCAAACCATGAACCGAAAAGTTATTTTGATGGCACTGATTGCCGTTGTTGCGCTTCTGTTAAGCGGCTGTTCCATGATGAGAGCATACAGAGATCTTCAAGATCTACCGCCCGGAATCACCAAGCAAGAAGCTCAAAGGCGTCTGCGTCCCATAAGCATGATGTTCGATAATCAGGAGTTTTACCGGGACGACAACGGAGACATGATAGAGATTCTCACTTATAAAGACAATCAGGGAGATACTCCCTTCTCCGTGCAGTATATACATCTCATCTTCAAGAACAACATCCTTGTGGAGAAGCAGGTATCCCGTCCCGGAATGTTTATACCAAGACGTCCGATGCCTCCCGCACATCCCCGCAGGAGATAATCCCAAAGCACAGAAGAGAAAACAAACACTATATATATGAAGAAGAAAAAAACTTTTTTTGCAGCGGCTCTGCTTGCCTGCACGTTGGGTCTGAGCGGTTGCGGAATATTCGGACCCTCTTACGCCAGCAAGATGGATGCCATCTCTTACGGAGCCAAGAAGAATGACGTACTGCGCCAGCTGCGCTCCATGAAGAGCAGTCTTCAAGGCACAGAGTTCTACAAAGATAAAGAGGGCAAAGTGATAGAGACATTGGTGTACAGACACACCCAGTATGAGGGTTCCAATCTACTCATCACCTACACCTATCTCATCTTCCAAGACGGCTTGTTGGTAGAGAAGAAGATCATGTCGGACACCGCTTCTCAAGGCTATAAGCCGGCAGTGCCGACACCGGAAGTGCAAACCACCAAGTAGTCTCACACTTCACACTCTGCAGGTATGACACTCTATTTGGCAGGCATACTCATCATTGCCATTCTGTTGGTTATTCTTTCCATTTCGGACATTTCCAGGCTCAAAAAGCAAAATCTCGGAAATAAAAAGGGAAACACTCGTTTTGTATGGCCTATTATCAAACTCTGTATAGGTATCATCGGAATCATTTCGGTCATATTAAGGGTGATTTGAGAGCCATATTCAACCCATAAAAACAGCGTGTACGGAGACCGTTTCGTACACGTTGTTTTTATATATTCCATACCGAAAAATGCTCCCTTTTTTTCGGCTCTCTATTTTGATCGGAGGGGTCGTTTTCAGAGGGGTACCGGATTTGTTAAATCAGCCCGTTTTATTAACACTATTTTCGATACCTGTTAAGCAAAAACGCTAAACGAGCATATTCTTCCGGCTTAACGTGTTTAATTTTTCAACGAACACGTTTAGTGATTTCATTAAACACGTTTACCGGATTCGATTAACGTGTTTAGCCAAAATGGTTAAGGTGTTAATAATCAGACCGCTACATATTTTTGCCCTAAAATACACCTGAAAAGGCAAATTTCTTCATTAGGAAACGTTTACAGACACGGGTGTTAAAATTTACACCTATTAACGCGAAAAAGCCCCATCAAACGGACTGAGAAAAAAATTTTTCCAAATTCGCGCTGATTTATATTTCTCTCTATTTCAAATCATTACAACAGAGAACAGAAAATTTCACTCCAAAAAGAGAGAAAACGGAGCAGTTTCGGAGCAGAGCGTGAGCACTCCGTTTTTATATAAAAGTGCACTTGAAACCGGCTCTTATCTCTGACATATTTTCTCTACATTTGCACCGAGACCAACCATTATCCATACCCATGATAGTAGCTCGAAAGAAACGAAAAGAAAATATCTCCGAATACCTCCTCTACATGTGGCAGGTAGAAGATATTCTGCGCGCACTGAAGCTCGACACCGAGGCGATCACCTCTTACGTCAAGAACCAATACCGGCTGGAAGAGCCGTTGCAGTCCGAGACACTCCAATGGTATCTCTCTCTGCGCGATGAGCTTATAGCGTCCGGAGCTACTGCGGAAGGACACCTGCCTCAGCTCTCCAAGCTGATAGAGCACCTCGGCTCACTCCATAAGGCATTGCTGGAAGATCCCACGCAAGGTATCTATTCGGCTCTCTTCTACAAAACCCTTCCCTACTTGGTTCATCTGCGTACAAAGCAGAAGTCGTCCAAGCCCGTCGGAGAGATAGAGACCGCTTATATCGCCGTCTATGGCTATATGACCCTTCGGCTGAAAGGGGACGAAGTCTCCCCTTCTACGATGGAAGCCATCAGGCAGATCTCTCTGTTCCTTGCCATGTTGGCGGACAGGTTCCATGCCGTAGAAGAAGGAGAAATCTCTCTGTCCCACTTTCCTACAAACGCTTAAACAGGTCTGCGTCGTAAGATATTTCGCTCTCTTTGATATAGTCGAAGAGGGTCAGGCTGCGCACTTGGTAGAAGTAGTACCAGTAGAAGAAGAGTTCGGAGATATGTTTCTGCCGTGCTTCGTCTCTGGCTTTCTGTGCATCGTTCAGCTCCAGAGTGCTTATCTTGCCTATCATGAAGGTCTCTATGCCGGTCTTGTACCGCTTTTCGGCGATGCGGTCGGCACTGCGTGCAATGTGGAGTTGTTGTGCTTGGTTGTTGAGCTGTTCTACCAAAAGGAACAGATCTTGGTCGAACTGCTGAGTCTCTTGCTTGATTTGCGAGCGCATCACATCACGGGCACTCTCCGCCATCTTCACTCTTGCTTTTCGTTTGCCCCAGTCGAGCAGAGGTATCCTAACGCCTACCTGTACGATCTGATTCTCTTGAAGATTGCCGTAAGCCTCTCTCCACTGTTCGTGTTGTCCGGTATATCCGAGCGAAGCAAAGAGATCCACCTTGTAGCGTTCGCCTTTGGCGCGTGCCACTTCGCTGTCCACTTCGAGCTGTTTACGGCGGATGCGATGCACGAAAGAGTTGTTTTTGTGAGCCTTAGCCAGTACATCGCCATAGTGGATGCGCTTGGCATCTACCGATGCAGGCACTACGGGGAGGATGTCTCCGTCTGTGATGATGCCGAGAAAAGACTTCAAGCGGAACAGCTTGCCGTTTCTGAGCGAGCGTGCTTCCGTCTCTTTCCCGTTGGCTTGAAGCAGGTTCAGCTCCAGTTGTAGCAGTTCGTTCTCCGAGATCTGCCCCATCTCCCGTTTTGCTTTAGCCACTTCGTGCAGCTTTTTGGCGTTCTCTCTGTTTTGGATTGCGATGCGCAGATTTTCGTCTGCAAGCAGCAACTCGAAGAAGTGGCTGATAGTCCGCATCGTGGTTTTCTCCCGTTCTTCGAGATAAGCAGCCTTGGCTTCTTCATACTTTACCGGCTGTATCTTGGTCTGCCAACGGAGTGCATTGTAGCCGAGAATGGGCTGAACCAGCGTGATGGTTGCCGGAATGGTGAGAAAGTGATTGGCTTTCGTGAACGGACGGACATACTCCAGCGAGGAGACCACCGAGATGCGACCGCCGGTGAGAGGGATGTTCTGATCTATGGAGAGCGATCCGCTTGCCTGCAAAAGGCGGGAGCGGACGAACTTGTAGCTGCCGTCTCCCTCCTGATAGAGGTTATAGCCGCTCTTGTAGTTGGGCAGATCTCCCGTAAAGTTCACTTCCGGCAACAGCTCTGCACGGTATGTGCGATACTGCCAGTAGGCTGTACGCAGACGGTCGAGCGCCACTACGGCATCCACACTTTGGGCTTGTGCCATCTCTATGGCTTGTTCGAGTGTGAGGGTTTGCGCTATCGAGTCCGACTGTGCTTGCACATCCTGCCCGGAAGCAGGCAGGATGGCGCATAGCACAATACAAACGCAAATGAAAAAGTTATGATAGAAGTATTGTTTCATTACTGCGTATTTTGAGGTTGTTATTACTCTTCTTTCAACACGACGGATGGCGGAATGTTTACTGCTTTACGGGCAGGAATCCAGATGCCAAGTATTACCATCAGCATCATGAGCAGGTAAGCCGACCCGAATCCCCATAGGAAACGCTCTAAAGTCATGGTATCCCACCAGAAGGCAAACCCCAGCTTCGAGATGCCGTAAGAGAGTGGAAGAGCAAAAGGAATGGTGAAAAGCAAAAGCAGAAGCCCTTCTCCGATATAGCGGCGAAGCAGTGCCGCCGCACGATCTCCGAGTGCCATCCGAACGCCCATCTCATGTTTGCGCTGGTCTGTACGGTACCAGAAGACACCGATGACACCAAGCAGAACATTGATGGCAAAGAATATGACGATGGAAGCATAGTTTTTCATCTGCTTTATATACGGAGCATCGAAGCTGCTTTTCATTTCTGCAAAACTCCTTATATCGGAAACGATCAGGTTACAATTGTGCAGCGTGGGAGCAATTTCCTTGAGAAAACGCTCCTTGAAAGCGTGATCGGCAGAAGGTTTGATGCGCATAGAGATCTCCAGATACGGGAGATTCGGATGGTCTCCATAGGAGATAAACTCCTCTTCGGTAGGATAAAGCAGCTGAAAGAGAGAGGTGTTCCACCAATAAAAGGTATTCTGCTTGAGGTCTCCGGATACTCCTCCGACGATGCCAAAGATGTTTCCATCGCTCTCTTTCAACTCCAGACCTATCGGATTGACGTTATTCGGAACTAAAGCTTCGTTCAGACCTTTGGAGATGACCAGCTTATTATCTCGAAGAGCTCTCTTGAAGGCTTCCGTACTGCCTTGTTCGTCCATAATCCTGAAGATGTCCAAGAATTCCGGTTCCACGCCACGGACCATAACCCAATCTTGTACATGCAGAGAATCGGAAGATAAAGTGGTTATACGGTTACTACCCATATGAGGCGTAGAGTGCATCGAAATAGCAACGGCTTCCACTTCTGGCAACTTCTTCAAGCGGTTTTTCACCTCCAGCATACTGGCTGCATAGGTGCGATAACCATCGCTCTCCGGAGCGATATAAAGCGGAGAGGTGTTGGGTAAGATGCTATGAAAAATGCGATAAGTGTGGGCAGTATCGAATCCGGTCGGTTTTAGTGCTTCCGAAATCCTGTTGTAAAATATATTCATAATGCCCCAAAAGCAGAGTAGAACCAGAAGAAGTTCGAGGAAGATGGCAATATTCTGTCTGCGCTCATTCCACATTATTTTAAGTTGATGCTTTATCATGACTATTTCTTGAGTGATAAGGATTCTACAATAGGCTTCTTAGTGGCTCTCCATGCCGGTATGAAAGTGGAAATGAAGTTGATCACAAAGCAGCACAACAGTACCATCAGGAATGCTTGTACGGATATGATGTTCCAAACAGGTAGCGCCACTCCATCGGAATAAGTATAATAATTGCCTTGAAACAATGTATTGCTTGAGAGATAAACAAAGATTACGGCGAGGACAAATCCAAGGATACCGCCTAAAAGGGACTGTATAAAGCTCTCCGAAAGAACCTGATTGAGCAATCCTCCTTTCGTTGCTCCAAAAGATCTTCTAAGCCCTAACTCCGCATATCGTTTCTGCATACGGGAAGAGGTCATCGCCGCAAGATTGATCGCCGGAATAAGCAAAAAGATCAGGATGGATACGATGTTTGTCCGGTTTACCTCCTTCATATCGGGCGGGATATTGGATGCAGACCTGTTGAAGTGTACCCAAAAGTCGTCCGGTTGCTCCATTAAACTGACTCTGTGAGTGCGACTCTTGTCGGCATTGAACTGCTCTATCCGTTTCTCTACCTCTGCTCTTATCTCCGGAAAGTCCGCTTTGCTCTTTGCCATAACGGCAACCATCACATTTCCGGAAGGCTCTGTTGTCTCAGGGAAATCTTCTACGGAGTAGGGATACCAGGCATTGGCATACGCATCTTGCGCCAACTCGAATGCGTTTTCCACCACTCCCACAATAGTGTAAGGGCTAAAATTGATAAGGATTTCGCGTCCGACCACATCGGTAGTCTGGAACACCTTACGAGCCATATCTTCATCTATCACCGCCTTAGCAAGCCTGCTGTCGAAATCTTCTTGCGTAAAGGGCGATCCGCTGATGAACTTAAAGCGGAAAACATCCCAGAACTGCGCATCGGTTCCCCGTGTTACACCTTGAGCATTATTCTTGGAACCGGGAGCGGAGAACGGTGTCCCGTCCTGTCTGAACAGGTACGATGCCACAACCTCTGCACTTTCGATAGGTTTGAGAATCTCTTCAACGAAAAATCTTGCTATGCCTCCGTTGCTCTCTCCTCCGTTTTTACCCTCCGGATCTTTGTAGATAGACTTAATATAAGAGATATACAGTGTGCGATCTCTATTCACTTCGGGATAGACCGAACCGGTCTCCACGCTATGCACCATAAACTTTATCATGAGCATGCAAACAGCAAGAGCCGTTCCAAGAATCATGATGGTGCTGAGCACGGGAGCCTCTTTTATCAGGCGGAAAGCGTGCTTAATATATTGCTTGATCATTGTCTCTGGATTTAATGGTTAGGCTTACTGTATCTGTCTACCATCGAAGAAACGAACGATCCGATGGGTTTGTTCTGCCTGCTTTTCGGAGTGCGTTACCATGACAATAGTACGTCCGTCTTCTCTGTTAAGCTCTTGAAGAAGCGACATCACCTCTGCGCCCATCTTGGAGTCGAGATTACCGGTAGGCTCATCCGCAAGTAGAATAGTGGGGTTGCCTATCAATGCACGAGCTATTGCGACACGCTGACACTGTCCGCCCGATAGCTGACTTGGAAGATGCTTCATGCGGCTGCTGAGACCCACTCTCTCCAAAACCTCTTTAGCCAATCGTGTGCGTTCCGAACCGGATACGCCTCCACGATAAAGGAGAGGAAGCTCTACGTTGTCCAGCACATTGAGGGAGTTGATAAGGTGAAAACTTTGGAAAACAAAGCCAAGATGTTGGTTGCGAAAGCGGGCAAGCTCTTTATCCGAAAGTCCATCGGTTTTCTTTCCGACCAGTTCCACCGTTCCGGCAGTAGGCTTATCGAGCAGACCTATCACGTTCAAAAGCGTGGACTTACCGCATCCCGAAGGTCCCATAATGGATAAAAACTCTCCTTTTTCTATTTCCAAGTTCACATTGTCCAGTGCCAATGTTTCAATCTCTTCTGTTCTGTAAATTTTGTTGATGCCTGTAAGGCGGATCATTGTGTTTGTTTCCATACTGTTTTTAGTTTTATAGTTTGTTATTCTGTTCTTGTTTTACATTTACTCTTTCTCTTTAAGAGCATCTATCGGAAGTATTCTCATCGCCCTTGTAGCGGGAATAGCTGCGGCAATAATAGAAATAATCAAAAATGCCACTAAGGTCAGAACGATAGCCATACCGAATCTTCCGATGCTATTATCCATAAGATCGTTTATGGTGATAATAATATCGTTGTAAGCTAAAAAGGCACAGACCACGATGGCAGGCAGGACTGCGAAAAGCAGTATATACACTACCTCCGCCATCACTTCAAGGACAATGCTCACATTGGTAGCACCCATCGCCTTCTTTACACCTATCTCCTTTACTCGTCCTTGCATACGGAACCAAAAGATTCCACCTATTCCGAGAAATATGTTGAGGAGGAAAAAGATCATCACAGACAGCACCCCACGCATCACCAACGTGTTCCCGTTAGAGAGGTTATAAGTATCTCGTGTCTGTTTCAGTGCCTCCACGTTGTTGAGATAAGAGGGTCCCTGACTCAACTCATTCCTATACTCATTCATGAAGTCCTCGACAAAGTGATCGCTGTCCACTTTTGAACGTACTCGGATAAAGAAGTCGGCAGACGGCATATACATATACAGCGGCATGGGTGCTATCACAAAAGGCTCGAAACGTTCAAACTCTTCCAGTCTCATCGAAGGGATCACGCTTCCCACCGTAAACTTGTTCATCTCTCGATATTCGTCTGTAGGGCTGTATTGCACACTGTAAAAGTCTTTGAATAGACGTCCTTTTACATCCACTTCTCCCCATACACCATGAGCCAGTTCGGGAGTTACTGCAGCATATCTCGGTGCTATTTCTCCCCAATGTTCGAGCACCTCTTTATCCACTTCTACTCCGAACGTATCGAAGTACCCCTTTGTCGTATAGATCACTTTAGCTTCCGTAAGCATGGTATCCTGCTCCAAAGCATAGGCTTGAAACATATTTCCCGTGTACGGAGTGGTACCCACGATGAGCGTTGCAGCCTCTACGCCATTGATGTCTTGCAGTCTGGAGAGTATTCTTTCCGCATTCTTACGGTTTATCTCATTGATCTGCTCCATATCCATTCCCTCATAAGAGAATGTCCTATTGGCTCTCATCTCCACTCTGTATACGTGATCTATATTGTATCCGCTACTTTTAAGCAGGGAGTTCATCGAGACATAAAATATGTCCATACAGTACCACATCAGAATGAATGTAATAAACAACCCTGCGACCGGAGCCACATTGGAGCGACGCTCATTCCACATTTTATGTATCAGTTGTCTCATAACTGTGTCAGATTTCTATTTAATGGTTTGTATGATTTCGGCTTTAGCATAACGATATGCCGGATATACCACGGAGAGTAAGCTCAACAGGAGGCAAACCCCAAAGAGGACCAGCAACACGCTCGGACTCAAAATGGCACTTACCGGAATCTGTAAAGCATCGACATCCATCGTACCTGCCATACCTGCCAAAAGCCAGTTTTTGGAAAGATAGACCAAAATAAAAGAGAGGATGATGCCTATAATGCCGGCAAACATGGTCATCAGGAGATTTTCCCAAATGAGCATCTTCACGATTTTCACCACTGTTGCGCCGTAGGTTTTACGCACACCGATCTCTCCCCTGCGCTTCTCCACCAGCGTGGAAACCATACTGCTCATTGTCAGAGCAGGTACAAGCACAAGAATACCCAGCAGTAGCACTACTATCAGTCTGGCTGTACCATTTTCTCCGAAAGACAACATCTTTCCCTTGATATCTTTCAGTCCCACTTCCACAGCATACTCGGAAAGAGTCGCATTATGCTTTGCCAAACGATCTTCAACAATATCCGTTACCTGCTTGATAGATGCACCCTTTTCCAGAAGTAGCACTGCCAAACAACGACCACGTGTCCCTTCTGCACTTCTTTCGGGACTGAACCGCCGATGAACCGCAGGCAAATAAACCTCTGCATAAGCATTAGAGAAGAGTGCACCAACTTGCTCTACCACGCCGGACACCTTAATCTCTTTTCCCATATTGAGTCGGATATATTTCCCAACAGCATCTTCCGAACCGAACAGATGCTTTGCCAACTTATCGGAGATCACAGCATCGTTATCTTCGTCCTTATTGCGCTCTGCATCAAAAGGCTTTCCGCTCAAAAATATGAACTCATACATTCGGAAAAAGGTTGGATCTACCAGCTTTACCATAGCGCTGGTTTCGTTGCCCGCTACCCCCGAAACGTGCGATCTGGATATACATTGCTCTGCCTGTTTCGTTGTTTCCGAAAGCGCCCAACTGTTGTATGCCACCATCTCCACTCCGGGTAGATCTTCGTACAATACCTTTGCAAGATCAAGAGATATACCCGTATTGATATCCGATCTCGGTTCTTTCTTATATGTTCTACCTGCATCTGAGAAAAGCATACGACTTCTATTGTTCTCTATCCCTATATCTCCTGTGCTGAAGAAATAGATCATGTAAACCACCATAGAGAAGGCTATCGAAATAGAAAAACTCGCTATGAGTATGCCATAAAGCACTCTGTTCTGTTTGATGTTTCTTATCAGCTGTTTCATCTTCTTACTGTTTTAGAGAGAGTGAACTCCTGTTTTCGTACTGCTTCATATCGCTCACCACCACTTTGTCCCCCTGTTGAAGCCCGGAAACAACCTCTACATGACTAAAGTTGCTCTCTCCAAGCTTGACCTCCCGACGTACAAGAGTATTCTTGCCATCCAGCACGAAAAGATTGTATATACCTGCACCGGCGTAGTAAGTACCGTTAGCAATGCGCACCACATCCTCTTTCTCCGAAGTGAGCACATGCACATCCGCTCTAAGACCGGAGCGCAAAACGGAGTGGGCATCCTCGTCCAGCTGAACCATGAAAGAGATTACACCGTTCTTGGACATCGGGGTTACACTGCCCACGATACCGGTCAGCGATGTCTTGCCGACACGTACTATCACTTTGGATCCCGTGCGTACTCTGTCGCTGTAAGCGTCTGCAATCTCGCACTCGACCTTGAAATGAGAAAGATCCGATATGATTGCCACCTGCGTTCCGGCAGGTACTTGTGTTCCCACCTGAGTGTTGATGAAAGTGAGCACAGCCTTACGGGGCGAACGGATCTGGGCATCATCCAAGACGCGCTTCATCTCTGCCACGCTCTTCTGAAAGATTCGCAGCTCCAACATCTTCACTTTAAGCTCTGCTTCGGCTACGGTTCGGCTGTTGGAAAGTTGCTTTTGAAGCTGTTCCTGTTCAAGGGTAGAGACATTGTAGCCCAGCTCTATCTCTCTCACTCTATCCTGTGTACCGGCTCCGATGCTGTCCAGATATTTTTCGTTCCGCATCTCTACCTGTTTGCGACGAGTCTGCATCTCTCCCACCTTTACACGCATCTCCAAGTCGCTCAGACTGCTGTGAGAGCGAGCCTTGAGCTGCTCGATCTCATACTTCTTCATCTCAAGCTGATCCAACATCTTGTTGTACTCCGTCTCCGTACTGGCAAGATCGAGCTTCAAGATAGGTGTACCCACATCCAGAGAATCTCCTCCTCGCTTGTAGACTTCCAATATCCGGCTCGAAATGGGAGTAACGATCACCTCCTCTATGGATGGCACCACTCTGCCCGAACCATTTACGGAGACCTCTATATTGCCTTTGTCTGCCGTAGCCATAAGGATATCTTTCATATCCACGGAGGGTTTCATCCAAATGCCCAGCAGCACAATGACCACAACCACAGGCACTGCAATGATGCCGTACTTCAACCACTTTTTTCTCTGCACCTTTTGGCGCTCTGTCTTTGATATTACACGATCCATATTCTGTTCGTTGTTTCTGTTTGTTTCACTTTGCCAAAATAGGAGCAATGGGTATGCCAAAACAGCTAACCAACTGATATACAAAACAAACAACAAATAGGGAGTGTCCATTATCGGACACTTTGCTCCGAAAACGGACACTCCGAACGGACAGTTGTCCGCTTGTGCTCCCGATTTTGCCTTTCCTGCTTCCCCAAAAACAAGAAGCGGGAGAGCCAAAAATTTCTTGCGAAACAGCCCCTTCTCCGACACTCATTTTTATATATTCCATACCGAAAAATGCTCACTTTTTTAGCCTCTCTCTATTTGCTCCGGAGGGGTCGTTTTCAGAGCACGACCAAACTGTTAAATCCACCCTGTTTTATTAACACAAATTCCGATACCTATTCATCCAAAACGCCAAAGCAGTATATTTGGTCGGCTTAAAGTATTAAGCGAAATCAATAAACGTATTTACCGATTTCATTTAATACGTTTACCGGATTCGATTAAAGTATTTAGCCAAAACAGCTTATATGCTGACTACCAACACTTTCCGAAAATATGCTGCTTTTTAAGGCATTTCAGCGGCAATTTAACATTAAGAAAACTTCACTCCCAACCTCCTTATTTTTCAACTTTATTAACGCGAAAACAGCCCCTAAAACCGACCGAGAGGAGAAAAAATCGCAAACTCAAGATTTTGCATATCCATTTGACGCCCAAATCATTGAGCCATATTTTCGAGCCGAACGACAAAAAAGAGAAAGAAAAACCGCTCCTCCCTCAGCCCTTTTTTGTCCCTCCATTTTTATATAAAACCTCCAGACAACAGCTCGATCATTTTGAGGGAAAAATGGGGCAACAAAGAGGGAAAAAATCATTCCTTTTTATGATGTCCGAATGACCGTGAAAAACAAAAAATTTCCGTAACGGGCAGTCCGAAGAAATAGCCGTACAGACTCTTTTTTCTTTCCTCCCGAAAAAGGAGAAAACGCTCTCTACTCCGGAGAGAGTGGATCGTAAGAGAGAGGCGTTGGCTAATAGCGCGATTTTGACTAACTTTGGTTGTTCTCAACAAGAGTGCTCCCTCTCTATCCGAAACAAGAACGAGAGAGGGTCGGACTATAACACACAGATATGATCTATAAGCTCACATCATCATATATCACTACACTGCTCTTCGGGTTGCTCTGTTTCTTCGGAGCGGTCTCTCATTCTGCGGCACAAAGCGGTGCAATAATCACGGCGGAGGAGGCGGATAGCAGAATCTTTGCAAACCGTGCGGCTCTCCTGCTGAACGAGGAAGACCTTGGAGCTAAAATCAATCACCTGCACTGGGCAATAGAGCTGGACAGCACCAATCTTGCGGCATACGTGGAGCTTGGAAACATTGCACTCCGCACCAACAACATCAATCTTGCATCGGAATACCTGCTTAAAAGCTACGACTTGAGCAATAAAGATCCTTTCTTGGGACAGACACTCCTGAGGATTGCCATGGCTATGCAGAACGAGAAGCTGGTCTTGAAGGTGGGCGAAGAGCTGCTGCAAAATTCGCCGGAAGACTTGGAGGTGTTGGACTCAATGGCTCGGCTCTACGAACAGAAAAGGATGCCGGAAAAGAGTATCTTCTATCTCCGGAAGATGAACGGCATTCTGTCGGATGAGATAACCATTACCTTCCGCATCGCTCAAAACTTTGCCCTGAACAAGCAAGAGGATGAGGGGCTCAAAGAGATAAGCCGGTACATTTCGGACCACCCTATGGAGCTGAGAGGTTATCTCTCCATGATGGCGTATCTGAACATGATAGGACGGGAGGAAGAGGCTGTAAAGTACATCGGACAGATCCCGAAAGAGCTGAAAAAGAGTCCGGAAATAATCCTCACAAGAGCGAGACTTGCGCTGAAAGATGGCAACTATAAGGAGGCAAAGAAAGAGTTCGGAGCACTGCTCAGAACGGATGGCATAGATCCTCAAGCCATTGACGAGCTTATCTCTATGCTCGCCCCTTATGTATCGAAAGAGAATGTCTCTTTTCTGCAGGAGTTTGTTCCGTTTTTTGAAGAGATAAAGCAGGAATACGAGCAGACCTCCTCCATCGCGCTCTTCCTTGCCGACATGTACATCGCTCAGGATAAGACGGAAAAGGCAGAGGCGATATATTCCGAACTCATCGAGCGCGGAGCATCTGACATGAAGCCTTACAGCTACATGATTCAGAAAGCAATGACCGCCTCGAATGCGGCGGAAATGATACGCATAGCGGAAAAGGGAAGAGCCGCACACCCTACAAGACCGGACTTCTACATCTACAACGTACTGGCTCTTGGCGAACAGGAGAAGCCGGATGAGGCTTTGGCAGTAGCCAACAAAGGGCTGGAAGTGGCAGACAAAGGCTCTTTCCTCTACGGGCATCTACTCTTTGTCTCCGCCGATCTGCTCAATGAGAAAGGCGAAACGGATGAAGCTCTGAAACGATACGAGCAGGCATTGGGCTATCTGCCCAAAGATGCATTGCTGCTGAACAACTATGCTTATGCGCTTGCCACATCCAACAGAAACATCGAACGGGCAGAGGCTCTCGCAAGTGAAGCTATACGGATAGACTCATCCAATGCCTCTTTCTTGGATACATACGCCTGGATACTCTACTTACGCGAAAATTATGGCTTGGCGAAGTACTACATCGAGAGTGCCATAAGGAACAGCAAGGAGGGAGTAAGCAGTGTGTTGCTGGATCATTACGGGGATATTTTATGGAAACTCAACGACAAGGGGAATGCCGTAAAAGCTTGGCAGGATGCGTTGAAAGCCGGGGCGGAAGATGGTGAGAAGATCAAGAAAAAGATAGAACAGGCTGCATTGTAATATTCTTAATAACAACATGAAGCAAAATAGCATAATACGCTGGAGCAGCGTACTGTTAGCAGTAACTCTTCTAAGCAGTTGCGGTATATTCCGGAAGTTGTCCGGAGATAAACCACTCACCTCTCCGTTCATCACGGACAGGCAGATGGCAATAGACGCAATCAATAATCAACCCAAGGTTGAAAAGCTGGAGGGGAGAGGCGGAATAGCCATCAAGACCGACAAAAACAATGTATCCTCTCGCTGTGTACTGCACGTCTCCAAAGATGAATATGCTTCCCTGTCGGTGAGACCTCTTGGACTGATTGAGGTGGGAAGGCTCACCATCACACCGAAAAAGCTTCTGGTGGTGGACAGATTCAATAAACAGGCATTCCGAACAAGTGTGGGAGTGGCTACCAATATCTTTTCCCAGATTTTTGCAGGTTGGGATCTTGCGGCTTTGCAGTGTATGCTCCTCGCCCAACCGTTTACGCCAAGCAAGCAGGGTGCGGAAGCGATAGACGGTATGGAGTATGTCCCAAACTCTTCAGGCTTTACCCTGACAAAGAAAGAGGGCAAGATCATTGTCCGTTTGGACTATTCTCCTCTACCGGCACCAAGATTACGTGAAGCACATATCTACTACGGCTCAAAAGTAGAACGGGTTCTCTCTTGCTTCTATGAGCGTTACCAACCGGTGGGACAAAGCGACATCTTCTTCCCTAAAATCATCACACTGAAAACCTATCCGGATAGAGACACCAAAGAACAAACCCTGGTAACACTCACTTTAGACAAAACTTTGGAAAAACTTCCGTCTGAAGCTCCAAGCACGGATATTCCTAAAGGGTACAGAAGTGTGAGTTGGGCAGAAGTGATTTCCATGATAAAAGAACTCCAAAAATAGACCAGAGTATGTTTCGAGGGCTTTTCAAACTCTTTTTAGCTCTATTCGTTGTGCTGTCTCCTATCGGAATGTCGGCACAAAATCAGAGGAAATCGGCTACGGTGCGAAAGTTGGAATCGCAGCGTAAGAAGATGCAGGAAGAGATCAATACACTGAACAAGGAGCTGAAGAAAGCATCGAAAGATACAAAGAGCAGTCAGAATCGTTTGGCTTTACTCAATCGGCAGATAGAGACAAGGAAACAAATGATAGAGACACTAACGCAAGAGATAGACGAAGCAGATAAAAACCTGATCCTCCTGACCGGTCAGATAGACACGCTGACCACCCAACACTCGCACAGGCAGCAGGCTTACGTCAAAAGTCTTCAGGCTATGAGCCGTCGGAGAGGGGCTAAAGACCAGCTGCTCTACCTGCTGTCTGCAAAGGATATAAGGCAGTCGTTCAGACGATTGAGATACTTGGCAACCTATGCCAACTGGCAGAAAGAGGAGGCAGAAAAGCTGAAGTCCATACAGCTTTCGGTGCAAAAGAAAAAGGAAGAGCTGGACACCCAACGGGCAGAAAAGGCTTCGTTGCTCTCTACACGCGAACAAGAAAAAGAACGTCTGCTTGCCAACCAGGAGGAGAGCAAGAAAGAGGTAAGTCGTCTACAACAGAAACAGAAAGATATTCAGGCTAATCTGAAAAAGAAGAAGCAGCAGGCTCAGACTTTAGACCGCCAGATTCAAAATCAGATAGCGAAAGAAGTTGCCGCTGCACAAGAAAAAGCGAGAAAAGCAGCAGAAGCAAAAAAGAGACGACAGCAGTCGACCCGGAAAGGGACTACCGCTACCGCACCTGCAACAGAGGAACGCAGGGCAGAAGTATCGGGAGGATATGCGATGACAAAAGATGAACGTCTGCTCTCCAACTCCTTTGCCGGCAATAAAGGAAAACTACCGATGCCGGTTACAGGGCAGTATAAGATAGTGGGGCAGTTCGGTCAGCAAAATCACAGTGAACTTAAATCCATACAGATAAACAACAACGGCATAGACATAGAATCACCTCAAGGGGCAGAAGCTCGTGCGGTATTCAATGGTACAGTCTCGAAGGTTTTTGTGGTCGATGGTTATAACAACACCATCATAATACGGCATGGGAACTATCTCACTGTTTATAGTAACATCAAGAATGTTTATGTAAAAGCAGGAGATCATGTGACCACGGGACAGAAAATAGGTTCGGTATATTCTGATCCTGAGTTAGGAGGAGCCTGCCAACTCCATTTCCAGCTTTGGAAAGAGCGCAGCAAACAAAATCCTCTACACTGGTTGTCCAGATAGTTATTAGGAATGAAACAGATTGAAAATACAATAATAGCACACAGCATAGAAGAACTTTCGCAATGCTTGCAAGGATCAAAAAGCGTTGCGACAGTGGGTTTCTTTGATGGTGTCCACTTAGGACATCAGGATCTTCTCCAAAGAGTTCGCACGGAAGCCGGAAAAATGGGAGCAAAGAGTGTCGTGATAACTTTTGCGGAGCATCCTCTCACGGTGGTCGGAGGCGCTTCCAGGAAAAAGCCGTTACTGTTATGCGACAGGAGAGATAAGGAAATGCTCCTCTCCCAACAAGGGATGGACTTTATTCTGATGCTCCATTTCACGCCCGAACTTGCAGCTATAACGGGTAAAGATTTCGCACAAACACTCCATGACAAATGCAATACGACAGCTTTGGTAATGGGTTATGACAATCATTTTGGCTCTAAACGTTTCAGCACTCAAGAGGAGACACAGGCTTATATAGACAGCTGGGCAATTCCGGTTATCCGGCATGAAGCTCTCTACAAAGACGATATAAAGGTATCTTCATCGGTGATTCGCTCTGCCGTTCAGTCGGGAGACTTTGCAAAAGCATGGAGTCTCTTGGGAAGACCATACAGCGTCAAAGGGATTGTACAACATGGCAGCAAGATAGGACGAAGCTTAGAATATCCCACCGCAAATATCGAAATAGATGCGGAACATGAGCTTGTGCCGGCTCAAGGTATCTTTGTATCCGAAGTGATTGTAGAGGGTACGAGATATGGCGGAATGTCTTACTACGGACAGCGACCCACGTTGGGGCACGACGAGAAAGCCCGTATGGAGGTTTTTCTATTCGACTTCTCCGGAGATCTTTACGGCAAAGAGGTAGAGATTTTATTCTATCACTACCTGAGAGCAGACATCAAATTTTACTCTTTGGACGCATTGGCGGAGCAGCTACGTAAAGATGAGATAGACTCTCGTGCGTTTCTGAAGAACCTTCATGCCGAATAAATCCCATCATGAAGACGCCCCGAATAGAGATCAAAGACATAATAAGGAGTAAGTATAAAGGCTGGATTCCCAAATCGCTTATCTCTTTTCTCCGGAGGCTCATACACCAACAGGAGATCAATGAGATGCTCCAACTCCAAGGCCATATCGGGGGCGTGGAGTATGCCAACAGGCTCTTGAAAGCATTCGATATATCTCTCAACATTTCGGGAGAAGAGCAGATAACGGCACTTAAAGGGAGACAGCTGCTCTTTGTATCCAATCATCCGCTTGGCGGACTGGATGGAATCGCTCTGACTGCCTGGTTGGGCAAGCTGCTTGAAGGTAGATTATTCGTTCCGGTAAACGACCTTCTGATGTCCATTCCTCAGTTTGGAGACATCTTCCTTCCCGTAAACAAACATGGTGTTCAGAACAGAAAACTTGGAGAAATGATGGTTCAAGCTCTCGAAGAGAAAAGGCATGGGCTCACTTTTCCTGCCGGTTTCTGTTCGAGACAAAATGGTAAAGGAGAGATTCGAGATACGGAATGGAAAAGCTCTTTCCTACGATTGGCGCAGCAGCATAACCTTACCATTGTTCCGCTATTCTTCGATGCCGCCAACTCTCCACGCTTTTACAGGTATGCCCGATGGCGTCAAGGGCTGGGCATTAAGCTGAATATCGAAATGGTGTTGCTTCCCGATGAGATGTTCAAAGGGCGACACAAGACATTCAATATCTATGTGGCTCCTCCGATATTCCCCGAACAGATCCCTTCCGAAAAGAGCAAACATCAAGCCTTTTCCGATCAGATCAAAGAGAGTATCTACCGCTTACCTTCTATCTCTAAATAAAGATGCAACCAATCATTCCCCCTATCGAAAAGTCCGTTCTCCGTTCGGAGCTGAGGCCGGAGATGTTGCTCAGAAAGACCAACAGGGCAGACAACGAGATCTATATCTTTCAAGCTCACGAAGCTCCCAATCTGATGCGAGAAGTGGGCAGGTTAAGAGAGGAGGCTTTCCGGTATTACGGCGGAGGGAGCGGACTGGAAACGGATACAGACAGATTCGATTACGAAGGGGGATATAAGCAGATCATCGTCTGGGATCCGGAAGAAGAGAAGATACTCGGTGGGTACAGATTCATCTGTGGAGAGCATGTTCCGACAAACGATGGTGTTCCGGATCTTGCCAGTGCGCACATGTTCTCTTTCTCACAAGAGTTCATCACGGACTATCTGCCCTATACCATAGAGCTGGGACGCTCTTTCGTCTCCCTCTCATGCCAGAGCACTCTTCCCGACAGCTCTGTTTCCTCCTCAAAAGGAATATTTGCGTTGGACAACCTATGGGACGGTGTGGGTGCTCTTCCACTGCTTTACCCCGAATACCGATACTTCTTCGGCAAGGTTACCATGTACAAAGGGTACAACAGATATTGCCGAGACATCATCATCTTCCTCCTGTCCAGATACTACTCCGACCCCAAACAGCTTGTCCGCCCGATAGAAGAAGTTCCTTACACGACACCGGTAGAAGCGTTGTCCGAGATACTTCACTACGACACTTTTGAGGAAAACTACAAAGCCGTGAACCGTCTCGTTCGAGAATATGGCATAAACATCCCTCCGCTCATCAACTCTTACGTACAGATCGCAAAGCAGCTGGTGTTTTACGGCACGGCTATCAACAGACACTTTTCAGATGTCGAAGAGAGTGCCATACTGCTCCCCTTCGCCGGCATAAACGAAGAGAAACTAAGGCGACACGTAGAAAGTTTCATCCGCGACTGCGCTTTACGCTACAAAAAGAGACTTCACCGCTCGGAGTCGGACGGCAATCTCTCCTAAATCAAAAATATCTTCCCTTTTCATGGAAACCGCTCACCTACTCGTTGTGGACGATGACAGCGCCATTCGATCCTCTCTATCCCTGCTTCTCAAGCGAGCCGGCTACAATGTATCTGTGGCAGAGTCTCCACGTGCAGCTCTCTCTTGCATAGAAGAACAGCCTCCTCACCTTATCTTGATGGATATGAACTTCTCTCTCTCCACAACCGGAGACGAGGGGCTATTCCTTTTGAGTCAGGTCAAAAAGAGATGGGAAGATATACCGGTCATACTGATGACTGCATGGGGATCCATAGAACTGGCAGTGAAAGGGATGCAAGCAGGAGCGTTCGACTTTGTAACAAAACCGTGGGACAACTATAAGCTCCTGGAGTCTGTACGCAACGCGTTGGAGCTGAACAGACCGGAAACGGGAGAGAAAGAGATTTCCTCCAGACAGCAGCTCGACAAAAAACACAGCTTCGACCATATCATCGGACACTCGCCTGTTATCACCGAACTGCTTCAGACCGTTGCACGCATAGCTCCTACCACTGCTTCTGTCCTCATAACGGGAGAAAGCGGCACGGGGAAAGAGCTGATAGCCGAAGCTATACACCTCAACAGCAAGCGACGCTCCGAATCTTTTGTCAAGGTAAACCTTGGTGGGATCTCGGCATCGCTCTTCGAGAGCGAAATGTTCGGACACAAGAAAGGTGCTTTCACGGATGCCGTGGCAAGCCGTACCGGCAGGTTTGCTCTTGCAGACAAGGGAACTATTTTTCTGGACGAGATCGGAGAGCTGGACTTGGCTTCTCAAGTGAAACTGCTGAGAGTGTTGCAAGACCAGACTTTTGAGGTTTTGGGCGAAAGCTCACCCACCAAAGTGGACATACGTGTAGTGAGTGCCACGAATGCCGATCTTGCTTCGATGGTTGCCGCCGGCACATTCAGAGAAGATCTCTACTACCGTATCAACCTCATCGTACTCCGTGTACCGCCTTTGAGAGAACGCAGAGAGGACATCCCTCTTCTGGCAAAACATTTTGCGCAGAAGCTATGCAAAGCCAATGGTCTGCCGGCTGTATCTTTTACTCCGGAAGCAGAAAGCTTTCTCTCCTCCCTGCACTACTCCGGCAATGTTCGGGAGTTGAAAAACCTCATCGAACGCTCCATCCTCATCTCCGGCAAGTCCGTTCTGGACAAAGGAGACATTCAGCACAGAGAGGAGCAGTATCTGCCGGACACCCCACCGCTTTCCGAGCAGACGCTCGAAGAGATAGAAGCCGAAACCATAAGACAGAAAATTACGGAATACAACGGCAATCTCTCCCGTGTGGCAAAGGCTCTCGGCATAAGCAGAGGCGCACTATACAGAAGGCTCGACCGCTACGGCATCAAGTACTAACCGAATCTTACCTCCTCCTTTCCTTATGAGTTACAGACTCTCTTACTATCTGTTGGTTCTGTTGGTCATGGGCACCATTCTCTTTACAGCCCTCTATGTCGAGACCCGAACACCATGGTCGCTCGTCGCTCTCGGTATCAACAGCTTGCTCTTGCTGGTTCTGCTCATCTTCTTTTTCAGACGCATCGTGATGCCTCTGCACATTCTGGACAGCGGGATGAACCTTCTGCGCTCGCAAGACTTCTCCTCAAGACTTGCCACGGTGGGGCAAAACGATGCCGATAACCTTGTTGCGATATTCAATGAAATGATAGAGCAGCTGCGCAAAGAGCGGTTGCAAGTAAGAGAAGCCAATTCACTGCTCGATCTGCTCATCAACGCCTCTCCCATGGGAGTGATCATCCTGGATCTGGATCACAATATCAAGAGTGTAAATCCGGCTTCGCTCTCCCTGCTCGGCATAGATCCCGAAACGGAGATACTGGGCAAGAAGCTGCAAGAAGCCGAACGGCTCTTCACGCTGACCCTGTCCGACATTCCGCAGGGATCTTCCATTACGGCACAGCCATCCGGCTCTGCCATCCTGCGATGCTCTCATCTTACCTTTCAGAATCAGGGATTCAAGCAGCCTTTCTTCCTCATAGAGAGTCTCACGGACGAGGTGAGAAAAGCGGAAAAAGAGGCTTACTCCAAAGTGATACGCATGATAGCCCATGAGGTAAACAATACCACTGCCGGACTCACATCCACTCTCCAAAGCCTGCATGACATTTTGCAGGAAGAGCCGGACAAGGCAGATCTCGTGGAGGTACTCGACAGCTGCAATCACCGCTCAAGGCAGATGAGCCGTTTCATCACGCAGTTTGCCGATGTTGTCCGCATTCCGCAGCCACAGTTTGCCACTTCGGACATCAATCTTCTGCTGAAACGGTGTGCTCTATTCATGGAGCACCAGTTCAGCGAGAACCGCATTGCCCTCCATCTGGAGCTGTCCCCCGAGCCGCTCAACACCTCTTTCGACGACGGACTCATAGAGCAGGTCATCCTCAATATCCTCAAAAACAGCATGGAGAGCATAGGCACCGATGGCAATATCACGCTATCCTCCTCGCTCTCTCCTGCTCCGGAGATTGTCATTACCGACGACGGACCGGGCATATCAAAGGAGCTTTCGGACAAGATATTCAACCCCTTCTTCTCCACCAAACCCAATGGGCAGGGCATCGGACTGCTCTTCATCATGGAGGTGTTGGACAGACACCACTTCACCTATTCGCTTCGGACGGAAGAGGATGGCAAGACACGCTTCCGAATCAGAATAAAAACGGTATAAATCGTCTCCGAAAACTGCTCCGAAACGACCCGAAAAAAGGGGCTTTTTACCGGTATTTTTATATAAAAACGGAGTGCTCACATTCTGCTCCAAAACTACTCCGCTCCCTCTCTTTGGGGAGTGGAGATTTTTGTTTATAGCCGTAAGAGATTGAAATAGAGCAGAATATAAATCAGCGCGAATTTGGAAAAAATTTTTCTTCAGTCCCTTTGATGGGGCTTTTTCGCGTTAATTAGTATAAATTTTAACACCCTTCTCTGTAAACGTTTCCTAATAGAGAAATTTGCCTTTTCAGGGGTATTTTAGGGCGAAAATACGTAGCCGGTTGATTGTTAG
Organism: Porphyromonas sp. COT-108 OH1349; assembly: GCF_000768755.1. Taxonomy (NCBI): domain Bacteria; kingdom Pseudomonadati; phylum Bacteroidota; class Bacteroidia; order Bacteroidales; family Porphyromonadaceae; genus Porphyromonas; species Porphyromonas sp. COT-108 OH1349. Next base: position 62,108 of record NZ_JRAH01000022.1, read on the forward strand.
CACTTTAATGATTTTGGCTAAACACGTTAATCGAATCCGGTAAACGTGTTTAATGAAATCAGTAAACGTGTTCATTGAAAAATTAAACACGTTAAGCCGACAAAATATGCTCGTTTACCATTTTAGCTTAACAGCTATCGAAATTTGTGTTAATAAAATGAGCTGATTTAACAAATTCGGTCATGCTCTGAAAACTACCCCTCCGATCAAAATAGAGAGACCGAAAAAAGCGAGCATTTTTCGGGATGGAATATATAAAAACAACCTCTCCCACTTTCCCCTTTTTCAAGAGTAAAATAGAAGCAAACAGGCTACTCCGGAAACCTTTCCGAAGTAGCCTGTTCTATTATCGGGCAAAAGGGATGTGCTTTATCAGAGCGGTATCTCCACTTTGCTCGGATATATTCTCTTGGGATCCCCGAAGAGAGCCATCGTTTCAGCCATAACGCCTCTTGAAGGTTTGAGCTTGGTCTCTTTGACCAACGCTCCATTCAGATAGACTTGCACCGGTAAGGCAAAGTTTATATCGTCTACATAGATGGAGAGTGTGCCCGTAACCTTTCCGGCAATCTCTTTGGTTTTCAGCTCTATCTTGTTTCCCTCTTTCACGAGATCGAATAGAATCCGGTCTGTATCCGATGAACGCTTGAGCGAACGAAAGTCCAAGTTGTAAACGGCATTGGCATAACCTCCCGTGCCGACCTTACCTCCGGGGAATATGTTGTAGTATTCGTAGGTAACGTGGCGAGGATTGCTCCGGCGTCTCTGCTTGATAAACCAAGGAGCCATATCGAAATAGCGTGTACCCAGATGGTCTCTGTTGGGTTGGATGATCACCATCCCCTCATAGTCCGCAGGGTTTTCTCTCTGAAGCTCCTCGTGCCTGTCTTTCCACTTGTATGCGTAGAGGTTTCTGCTGAAACCGAAATCGTTGGCGCCCACTTCCATACGGAACGGGAGATTTCTAAGGTTTACAGCTTCCGTAGAGGGCTTCTCCGCTGCGGCAAGAACACCTGCGGCTGCGAAGTAGTCGGGCATGAACAGAGCCAGACGAAGCGTTCCGTATCCGCCCTCAGAGATACCCGTCAGATAGACTCTATCGGGATCGGCTATTCCGCTCAACACTGCCAGCTGATAAGCTCTTAGGAATGCAGCTCTCTGCGGTTGGTAGTACCAGCGACCTTTACGGTCGTCCGACATACGGGGTACAAAGTAAAAAGATGGCGCATCGTCGTACTGACGGCTCAGCGAGAGTGCCGCATTCCACTCGTTTTCATTGATAGTAGAGCCCCACTCCGAAAGTGTTTGGGGATAAGAGCCACCGCCATGAAGATTGATGACCATAGGGTATCCTCCGCCGGGCATATCCCCTTTCGGGAAGCACTTGATCTTCATGCGCTCCTGCTGAGGGATATTCCAGATGATCTCTTTGCTTGGAAGCTCGACCGCCAGACCGGACTTTTCGAGTCGCTCTTTATTGGCTTCTTTCCAAAGCATCCATATCTGATCTCTTTCGGATTTCAGTTCGTCCGGTGTGATGTACTCTCTGTACATCGCCACAGGAGCCAATGCAATATCCTCCTTATCGAGCTGCTGCTTGAGAAAGGATACAATGCGATCGTTGGAGATAAACTCCTCTCGTTTCGCTCCTTCGTCCTCCGCCTCCGGCTTGTCCGCCCTACAACCGGGAGATAAGAGCAGTGCTCCGAACAGCAGAAGAGCGAAACCGGCTTTTGACACACTGTTACTTCTCATCTTCTTGGAAGAAAACAATAAGCTCATCCTTCTTAAAGCCATTGAACGACTTAAGATAAGCTTGAGCCGATCCTTTAGGCACATAAAAACGGAAATACTGCTTGCCATCTTTTACAAATGGAACACCTTCAAAGGGGAAGCCTTCGTACGCAGGAGGAGTAGAAGTGAGAAATCTTATGGAACGAAGACTGGAACATCCGGAGAACGCATCGTACCCGATGCTTCTAATCTTACCGAGGAAAGTTACACTCTTCAAGTTTCTACAAGAAAGAAACATTCCCTCCGGTATTAGTTCCACTCCCGCAGGAATAATGATATGCTCCAATGCCATATCTGCCCAGAAAGCATTATTTTCGATACTCTCCACAGATGATGGAAGCTTAATATTCTTTAGTTTTTGAGAAGCACAGAAGGCTCCATCCCCTATTCGTTTGAGAGAAGTACCGGGGAAGACGATAGTCTCAAGATTGCAATAGCCAAACCAGCCCCTGCCGACACTCTCAAGATTGCGTGGAGCAATGAACTTCTTTACGGTCTTATTGTCTTTCAAAACAGAGTCGTCATAGTCCAAATCAAATGTTGCATCTGCCATGTCTATCTCTTCCAATGTTTTCATTTTATTCTTTATGAAAGAGAAGTCGACCTGCCTTATTGCCATATTCTTTACGACAAGATACTTTATCGTACCGGCTTCTTGCTCTGAAATCTTCTCAGAAAGACGACCCTCTCCGGTAACAACCTTCTCATTTTCACGTGGTACTATTTTCAGTTTGCTATTGCCTCCTTTATCTTTGATGAAGTCGTATCTGAAACGAACACTTTCTACTGCACCATCTTTACCCTTTGCCTCTATGAGCTGTAGCTTAACGTAGCGATTTTCTTTCGCTATACGAATAATGAATACTCGGTCAGACACTTTCAAAGCAGCACTTTCGGCATCCTTGGTGTACCATCCACCTTGGGCAAGAAGAGGATTGGTAGAGAGAACCACAGAGGGTGCCAGCTCGCGACGGATGTCTTCTTCCCAAAGACCCGGCTCTTTCAAAAACGGCTCTGCACTCTCTATTCCGTCAAAGTCATTCGTATTGGTCTTATAAACAGAGCCCTTTCCTTTTCCGCTCTCTCCGCTATTTGTACGACCTTCCAAACCGAGAAATGCAATATCCCATTCACTGCTCGATGCAACATCGGCAGCCTTTACCTCTACTGTTTTATTATTCACAAACGAGAAGTAAACGAACTCGCCTACGGTTCCTTCTTGCAAAGAGCTATTAGGAGTCTTTATCTCTACATTGAATGGACCTGTTTCCGGTCCATCCGGACCTTTTCCTTTTTTGTCGCAAGACTGCAAGCTCACAAGAGCAAGCAGCATGAAAATAAATTTGAGATTGTTTTTCATAAAGATTATGTTTTAGTGTACTGTTTACGGAATGCAAACTTAAAGATTTCGAATACATGCCGAACTCCCGAATTTTAGGTATTTGGGGCGGAAGAGATCGTACCTAATTGTTGGGAAATTGCAGCATCAGCACAAAAAAAGACCGGTATCTCAAAACAGATACCGGTCTTTATCTTTATCTCTTCTCGCTTACACGAGAGCAAATCATACCAATGCTTGAACGTCTTTTGCGATCATGAGCTCTTCGTCCGTAGGCACTACCATGATGGTTGCCTTTGATCCATCTTTGGAGATAACCATCTCCTTACCTCTCATGTTGGTATTGAGTTCTTTGTCTATCTCCAATCCGAGGAAGCCGAGACCCTCGCATACGGTTTCACGGGTAGTCCATTGATTCTCTCCCACACCACCTGTAAAGATGAGAAGATCCACACCTCCCATTGCGGCAGCATAGGCTCCGATGTACTTCTTAATGCGATAGTCGTACATTTCCATAGCCAATATCGCTTTCTTATCACCTCTTTCGATACCGGCTTCTACCTCTCTCATGTCGGAAGAGATCTGCGTAACACCGAGAACACCGGACTTTTTATTGATAAGATTGCTAAGGCCTTCACCATCCAAGCCAAGCTTTTCGACCAAGAACGCAAGCGCACCCGGATCAACATCTCCACAGCGTGTTCCCATGATAAGACCCTCGGTAGGAGTAAGTCCCATAGAGGTATCCATCACTTTACCATCCTTTATGGCCGCGATAGAAGCTCCGTTACCAATGTGTGCGGTAATAATCTTTGTCTTGTTGATATCCAGCCCAAGCACCTCGCAAGCACGTTGGCTCACATATCTGTGGCTTGTTCCATGGAATCCGTAACGGCGAATACCGTACTTCTCATACAGTTCGTATGGCAGAGCATACATATATGCAAACGGCTCCATAGTCTGATGGAATGCTGTGTCGAACACACCTACCTGAGGAACTTTAGGCAGAAGAGCCTTTATTGCATCCACTCCTTTGATGTTGGGTGGATTATGAAGAGGAGCAAGCTCTATGCACTCTTCAACTTGCTTGATCACTTCGTCCGTTATGAGGACACTCTTGGAGAATTTCTCTCCTCCGTGAACAAGACGGTGTCCCACAGCTTCTATCTCATCATAGGAGGAGATACAACCGTGCTCCTTATCTTTAAGCACAGACAAAATAAACTCCACCGCGGCAGTATGCTCAGGGAGATCTTTTTCCAGGATTACCTTTTTGCCGTCTTTCCCAACGAACTTAAGGAATGATCCCGGCAGGCCGAGTTTTTCTACTCCACCCTCTGCCAATACCTCCTTAGAGGTCATGTTGAACAACTTGTACTTTACAGACGAGCTGCCACAATTTAATACGAGGATTTTCATATCGCTATTATTGTAATGTATTTCTTCTATTGCGAAACTGCTTACTTGGCACTCTTTAGGCCGATAGACTGCAATGCCGTAATAGCCACCATGTAATAGATGTCATCCACAGAGCATCCACGGCTCAGGTCGTTCACCGGTGCAGCGATACCTTGAAGTACCGGACCCACGGCCTCTGCGCCTGCAAGACGTTGAACCAACTTGTATGCAATATTTCCCACTTCAAGAGAAGGGAATACAAGAACATTGGCATGTCCTGCTATCTTGCTGTTTGGAGCTTTCATTTCACCCACTTTAGGCACAAGAGCAGCATCTGCCTGCAACTCTCCGTCAATATTCAACTGAGGAGCTATCTCGTTTGCAATGCGTGTTGCATCTATCACCTTGTCCACAAGTTCGTTCTTAGCACTTCCTTTGGTAGAAAAACTCAAGATAGCCACCTTGGCTTCCATGTCCAAAAGATCCTTTGCGGTGTGAGCGGAAGATACCGCTATCTGAGCCAACTGCTGTGCATCCGGATTTGGAGTAACGGCACAATCGGCAAAAAGTAGTACACCATCTTTACCATACTCTTTAGCCGGAGTGATCATGATGAATGCGCCCGATACGGTATTTACACCCGGAACGGTCTTGATGATCTGCAATGCAGGACGAAGCACATCGCCTGTAAAGTTTTTCGCTCCGGCTACTTCTCCATCGGCATCTCCGGCTTTGATCATCAAACAAGATAGATATAGCGGATCTTTAGCCTTCTTTTGAGCCTCTTCGATAGTCATTCCCTTGCTCTTTCTAAGCTCGAATAAGAGGTTGGTGTACTTCTCCATCTCTGCATGAGTATCAGGATTAACGATTTCTGCTTGAGCAATATGGCTCAGAGACAGCTCCGCTGCTTTCGCAGCAATCTCCTTTTCATCTCCGATAAGAATAATATTTGCTACACCATCTTTTATTAGTCGGTCCGCTGCTTTTAGCGTTCTCTCTTCTGTTCCTTCAGGTAGCACTATACGTTGCTTATTACCGCTCGCACGCTGTACAAATGATTGTAAAAGTTCCATGATATGGTTTGTTTTCTTTAGTATTTACTGCAAATGTACAAAACCTTTCGGACTCTGCCTATATAATCTATGGCTTTGTGCCTTAATTCGTTCACTCATTCCGTGAAGGGAAAAGGCATAGCGAGAGCGTTGTGAAAAGCTCTGAAAAGCGTGCCGAATATTCCCCTTTTCGGAGGAAAAGGCTTTTATTCACCTCGTCATCTACCTGAAATGTTACCAAAATCCCTATTCTTAGCGATTGTAACTGCCCTATTATTGGGGTACATTTGTTCATATCGAACGACACTGACAGGCCTTTCCATGAAAATACTCATCTACGGACCGGGAGTTGTAGGTAGCACGTACGGCTGGCAACTCCATTTACAAGGGCACGACATCTCGGTCCTTGTTCGCAAAGAGAAGCATAAGCTCTACTCCAAACAGGGCATACACATCATCTGTGAAGACTTCAGACGAAGAGACAAGAAGATTTCGGATGTTATCTTCAAGCCTCATGTGATAGACGAACTCTCTCCGGACAACGACTTTGATTACATCATCGTAGCCACCAACAAGCTGCAAATCTCCAAAGTACTACCTGTACTGAAAGAGCGTTCGGGGAGAGCCAACATCGTCTTCTTTCTAAACCTGTGGGACTCTTTCGATGAGATTGCCTCCTATCTGCGTCCGGAGCAGTATTTCTTCAGCTTCCCCTTCATGGTCGGAGGAGGACGCAACAAAAATGAAATACGGACAACGATCTCCGGACTGACCTTCTCACATACGCCGATAGGGGAAGCAGATGGCACGATAAGCGGTAGGGTCAGGCTCTTTGCAGAGATCCTCGAAAGAGCAAACCTGAAACCTCGCATCTACAAACGTATATCAGATTGGCTGATTTCCCATTATGCAGTAGCTGCCGGACTCTCTGCAGGTGTACTTTGTGCAGGAAGTGCAGAAAGGTTTGTACGGGATAGAGAGATCTTGAAAAAGACAATATTCTGCATTCGAGAAGGTTTTGAGATTTGTGTGAAAAGGGGCGTGGATCTTGGTGTGGAGCCTACTAACAGACTCCAAAAGCTACCTCTGCTTCTTCTCATCCCTCTTGCGCAGAAAGTTTATTCCGGCAAAGCTTTGCAGTCTATATTTGACGGACACATCAATCACTCTCCTGACGAAATTCAGCAAATGCTGGAAGATGTGATAGCAAGCGGAAAAAAGTATGGTGTCAAGATGCCTAATTTCATGGAGCTAAGAGCATTCATTCACAGCAAAGAACGGCAAAGAGGTTATCACGAACAGATATAATAACTCTCTTGACAGTGAACAATTCTTTTTTTTCAACGGCATCAAAAAACCTTTACATCTCTACATATCAAAAGATTACCACATTAAAATTGACTGATATTTAGAAAAACGGAATGAGAAGAACGGACAAGTATAGAGATTTCACCTTTTCATGAGGTAAATCAAGGGAATGGAGAGAGCCATTTTAGACTGCTACGGACAGGATGTTTCCCCTCCGGACCATCCAAATGAATGTGGAGGATGTAAATGCCGGACGGCAGATGGTGTTTGTTTTCACCCTGCTTTATCTGTTCGACAAAAAGGAGCAATGCCTCTTTTCGGATATTCAAAACCGGTACTCCTCTAAGGCTGAAAACAGTGCCGGAAGCATTCTGCGAATAGGCTTGAACCAGACGCACAATATCGTCAAAAGGAATTACCTCCTCTTTCGGCCACGCTTGCTCCTTTCCGTCATCGGAATCGGAAGGCAGCCCCAATACAGAGTTCGGAAGACCCGGAGTGGCTTTCCCGGCAGAAAGAAGGGCAGCACGCCACGATGTCGGCTCCATTCCGGGAGCATCCGGACTTATTCGCTCCAAAGATGTTCCGGTTTGAGGTTTCGGAGATACACCAAGATACTGACGTCTGTACAGCATCTCGTCTATGACTTGACCCGTTGCTTGAGAACGCAGATGCAGAGAGAAGATGGTATTGGGCAGTACAGGGAGATGTATCTTCTCGTACAATGTTTTCGGATCTGTCTGCGGATAGAAAGATGAAACAGACTTTTTATATCGGGTAAGGACAATGAAGCCGGAAGCCGGAAGGATATAAGAGGTATCGGAAAGCGCAAAGCTCTTGATGTTCTTAAGCTCTGTTCCGGTGCGTATCTCAAGTGCCAAATCTTTCAAATCTATCTCTTTATCGGAACGGTTGTACAGCTCTATAAACTCATCCCCTCCCGATACAGGGTGTGCCAATACTTCGTTGATGACAATATCGGAAACGGCAATCTCTTCAAAAGGTTGCTGTACGGGAGGCATACCGGGTGTTCCTCCGGAAGGAGAGAGTGTCGGTCTCCACTGTGCCGATGTCTTGTGTGGACTGAGAATATCCAACCGCTCAACGCTCTGCCCATCTTTCCCGGCAATATGGTCTCCATAAACCACTCTATCCACTTCTTCCTCCAAGAATAAAGAGAGGGAGAAACGTGTGTTGGCGAGTGTCGGAAACCGCTTGAGAGGGATCGCTTCGGGAATAGGAGCCGGCAATCCCTCTCTATAAAGCACTACAAAGCAGCGAGCAGGCACTTTTACATCCGGCAGTTCATAGGCTGTGTTATTATAGTATAGCGTGTAAGAGGAGAGAGGAAGCTCGGAATGAGAGCTATTAAAAAGCTCTATATACTCCGCCTTGCCGGGTAAAGGTTTTGTGAGAAACTCTGAAAGGAGAAGAGATGAAACGGCCTCCGTATCTTCCAAAGAGAATGTGAAACTGACATTAAAAACCTTTGAACTTTTTATTGTTCGAAGATTTTCGATACTTAAAGTATAGGTATGGCTAAGAAGTAGTGCTGGAGAAAAATGAAGCAGCAGCTCTTCCGGCTTTGCCCCTTCACGTAGAGATACGGCAACAGACTCATCGGAAATCTTTGCCATGGCGGAAGAGTGATCGACAGATTCGGTAAAAGTGAGTCTTGCGACACTCTCCTCCGGATCGTAACCCATATCCACGATTTTAGGATCTGCATCCAATACTTCGTCTCCTCCCGCTTCGATATTATCCCAAACAAGCATGGAGCGTTTTATCTTCGTATAAAAGGCTTCGAGTGTCATGGTAGAGACGATCTCCCAATCGGACACATCGGGTATTTCGACATCTTTCTGCTCGGCGACATTACCGCCGGAAAGGGAAAGGTTGAGGCGAGAGTCGGAATAGCGCACCACAATCTTCAGTTCCTGCCAAGCCATCTGTGCCGGCGAGAGAGATACTCGTAGCAGGCTTCGGACAGAGACATCGTTTTGATCCTCTTTTGACAGCGACCGACTCCTCTCTTGTAACAACAAAACAGATCCGTTCTCTTCCGGTGTGATGAGATAGGACAGCATCTTCCGGTTACTCTTCAAAGCAAACAGCGTCCAGCGAAAACCGTTTCTGCCGGTAGGCACACCTGTAAAAGCAGTCTGCATTACCCAGGTGGTTTCATTCCCTCTCCATGCGTAGTCGTGAGATATTGACGCCCGGCTCAAAGGCGTTTCGGGACTTATCGAAAGCCGTCCGCCCTGCCATAAAAATGCTTCGACATCTCCGCTCCATTGAGACTGCGGAGGAGTAGCTCCGTGAACTCTTTCACAAAAGAAAGGGAGCAACAGTATCAGAATAAATATGTGGTTTTTCATCTATTCTCTCATAGTTCGTCTAAACGGCAGGAAGACTCATTCCGGTCAATGTCCTGTAAAGATCCAGTGCATATATATCGGTCATACCGGAAATATAATCCAGAGCTGTCTGGATCTTGCCATAAAGTGTGGCGTGTTTGAGGTTGTACTGTTCAGGGACACGACCAAACCAAAGTTGGGAATAGGCTCTCTGAGGATATTTTTGGGCAATGATAAGGCGTTCGAGGAGGTCTGCAAAAATGGTAAAACCTGCCATCTCTATATCCTTAACCTCTCTGGCGCAGTAGACTTTTGTTTTTGCCGTTTCGGCACAATGCTTAAAGGCAGCCTGTACCTGGGTCGAAAGGTTGTCGGTAAGTGCTCCCTTGAATGTACCGCCAAGGATAGCTTCTTCATTTTCCGCAAATACGCGAGTACACTCCTCTACCAAAGTGCCTATCACAACCGATCTGATGTAAGCAATCTGCTCGTTCTTGTCCGTCACCCGGTCCATTGTTTTTTGCACGTTATCGGTTTTCTCCGGGCTGAGGAAGCGGGACATAATATCTTTGACCTCCTTTTCGTCAATCAGCTTCAGCTTAAAAGCATCCTCCATATCCATGATCTGGTAGCATATATCATCGGCAGCTTCCACCAGATAAACAAGAGGGTATCGGGCATGAAGCAGGATACCGTTATCTTCTTCCACTACCGGGATGCCGAGCCGGTCGGCTATATTGGCATAAGTCTGCTCTTCTGTCTGGAAATATCCGTACTTCTTCTTTCTCAACGCAAGGGAACAGTGCGAAGGGTAGGGGTACTTGACGATAGATGCAAGTGTACTATACGTGAGAGCAAAACCGCCACTGCGACGCCCTTTGAAGCTGTGAGTGAGCAGGCGGAAAGCGTTGGCATTGCCTTCAAAATGTCCAAAGTCCGACCATCTGCCGCCTTCACTGATCACCTCCTCCTTGTACTTTGCCCCGTTACCCTCGTTGAAATAGGCGGATATAGCCCTCTCTCCGGAGTGTCCAAAGGGAGGATTTCCCATATCATGCGCCAGACAGGCAGCGGCGACAATGCTTCCGATCTCCTCGAATGTAGCTTCGCTTTGAGGATATTTCTCCCTCAGAATACGTCCTACATTGTTACCCAGCGAGCGTCCGACGCAAGCAACTTCAAGGCTGTGCGTAAGCCTGTTGTGAACAAACACTTTTCCCGGCAGAGGGAATACCTGTGTTTTGTTCTGCAAACGGCGAAAAGGAGCGGAAAAGATCAGTCTGTCATAGTCTCTCTGAAAGTCTGTCCGTCCTACAGACTTGACATGATAGTCCTCCATACCCAGACGCGTATCTTGCAGGAGCTGTTCCCATCTCATCATATTACGAATGTTGTTTTAGTTGTTCCAGTTTCGCGGTTAGGAGTTGCATGCCTTCACTGCTTCCGCAACGGAAATGAGTAAACTCCAATCCACTCATCGCAACCTCCTTCGGGTCTATCAGAAAGATAGGTGTATCCGGTTTGGCATAGTGTATAAGCCCTGCGGCAGGATAGACATTCAGGCTTGTTCCGACGATGACAAATATATCCGCTTCCGAAACATGACGAATACCCTCATCCAACATAGGCACAGATTCTCCGAAGAATACCACAAAAGGTCTGAGAGGAAGACCACGGGCATCCACATCTTCGGCAGTTAGCGCAAGCCTTCCTTCCGGTAATGGAAGAGGAGTATGCGGATCGGAGAGAGAGGCGCACTTCATTGCTTCGCCATGCAAATGTACTATCTGCGTGGAGCCGGCACGTTCATGCAGGTCGTCTATATTCTGAGTAACCACCACAACATCGTACTCTTCTTCCAACGCAGCTATGGCAAGATGACCTCCGTTAGGCTTTACTTTCGCGATCTCCTCCCGTCTCATGTTATAAAACTCACGGACAAGATCGGGGTTTCGGCGCAGTGCTTCCGGAGTACATACATCTTCTATTCTATATTTTGCCCAGAGTCCGTCGGCATCTCGAAATGTTTCAAGACCGCTCTCTACGCTCATTCCGGCTCCGGTTAAGAACACAATCTTCTTCTTTTTCATACAGCAGCTCTGTTTTTATGGTTATTTAGACATCTTTTTCATCCTGATTTGGAATCCTCCTTGCAGGAATAGCATTTCATCTTTCTCCGGTTCAAAGATAACTCTTATTGCAGCCGGGACAAAGACAAATACCCCTTTGCCGGCACCTTTTAAAGAGAAAGAGGACTGTCCGAGTGCTTGTGCCATGAGCTTACCCTCTTGTACACCAATAAATATGGGCAGAGGGAAGTCGGACGAAACATATATCCCCTCGTAGCGATGGTAGGTAGAAGGATCGTCCGACTGCGGCTTTTGCCACGGCATATCGTATATGGCACTCACCAGACCGGCAACAACGACGGAAAGATCCTCTTGCACACCGTTGAATGTATAGGCATACGAATAGCCGGAGTCCGGGAAATGGAAGAGCGCAGAGGCATAACCATCTATACCTCCCGTATGTCCGTAAGCCACTTTATCGTTAAAGTAGAGCGGTAATATCCCCATGCCGTATTTCTCTTTCAGTTCCAACATCTTTACCAAAGAGGCTGAAGATAGAAGCCTGCCGCTCATCAAGGCAGAAATGAACTTGTTCAGCTCCGTTGGCGTGGAGATCACATCTCCGGCACCAAGCAGAATGGAGCTGTCGGTATAGCCGGCAAAGCTCCACTCCGAACTTCTACGGTAAGAGAGCGCTTCATTCTCTTTCGGCTCGATGTTTCCCTCTGCACGAGTAGCGGAAAGCCCCAGCGGATCGGTGATATACTCTCGCACCAGTGCGGAATAGCTCTTTCCGGAGACCTGCTCGGCTATCATCGCCAAAAGGGCATAGTTGCTGTTGGAATACTCCGCTTTTGAATCGGGAGTATCGAACGACAAGCCGGCAGTCTCAATACGGATCAGCAGCTGTTCTCTCGTGTGCACCTGCTGCTTCCAGTGGATATAGTCGGGCGTTTCAAGGAAATTTTTCAGACCGCTTCTGTGCCTCATCATCTGCTCTATGGAGATATTTTCGGAGCCTTGAACAGAAGGAAAGAAACGGCTCAACTTGTCTTGCAGAGAGAGTTTGCCCTCTTCCACAAGGCGTAGTATCACCACCGCACAGAAGGTTTTGCTTACAGAGCCGACACGATAACGTGTTTCCAAATCTGCCCTTACCCCATGCTCCACATCTCTGAACCCCATTACCTTGGAGCAGATCTCCTTTCCGGAATGGAAGACAGAGATATTTCCCATCACCATTTCCTCCTGCTCCACCATCTCCAAAAACCTGTTCAGGCGGAGGATAGTAGTATCCTGCGCCTGAACAGTAAGGGAATAAAATGTGGCTGCAACAGCCACAACCATCATGATATATCTCATGCTTGCACCTTGCTATTCTTCTCTTTTCATCTCCAAAGTCTGTCCCATCTGTCTCAAAACGAGCTTCTTCTCTTTCGGGAAGAACTCTATCTCAAGTCCCAAAGCGGCATTCACGAACAGACGTTCGCTCTTACAGTCGAGAGCCACCGTGGGTTGCGATGTCACTTGAGCCGTAAGGTCGTTGCCGGTACGCTTTATCGTAATCTTTGCAGGGAAGTTCGGCGAACCATATACCCCTACATAAGTGTCGAGTACTTCAGGCTTTACCACCACTTTTGTAGCAGAACCGGCAGCGGATCGGGTCATTTCTATGCGCATACCACTCTGTTCCATGATGAGCTTATTCTCCTTTGTAACAAACTCTATCACGATCCCGGCCTGCCTGTTCTCGTATCGGGCAGGAGAGATATAGGTCAGCTCGAAAGAGGGTTGCCCCGTACCTTGAGCGGTGAGATGCTCTCCTCGTACGGAGATATGGAGCTGTATCGGAATCTGAGGGGAAGAGTAGACCCCTTCATAGCTCTTCATCACTTCCATACTCTCTTGCGCAGACAAGCCTGCAACGGCAAGCAGAACGACCAATGCGGTCAAAAACAGCTTTTTCATAGTTTCTCTTTTTCTCTGTAAGGTTATACATACTCTTTTCCTTTCGACATCGCTGCCAGGTGAAGCTGCTTCAACTTCTGCTCTTCACCTCGTTTGCAGATGAGCAGAACCTCATCTTTCTCCACGATGAACAGATCCTCCACACCTTGCATCACCACAAGACGACCCGGAGTATCGCTCACCACGAGGTTGCGACGACTCTCATTTTCCAGCACGGAAGCATGCAGCGTCATATTTTCCCGTGCATCCTTCTCCCCTATCTCGTAGACAGAACCCCATGTACCCAGGTCTGCCCATCCGAAGTCTGCCACCAAGACGTGTACGTTTTCCGCTTTCTCCAACACCGTATAGTCTATGGAGACATTGGGACAGTAGGGATAAGTCTCTGCCACATGGGCATCTTCATCGGGAGTGCCATAGGGCGCCAGACTCTCTTTGTCCGGTCCTTCCAGACGCTCCATCAGTTCGGGCGCATACTCTCTAAGGGATTGGAGGAGGACTGTTCCGGTTGCGAAGAGCATCCCGGAGTTCCAGAAAAACTCCCCGCTCTCGATAAAGATTCTCGCTATCTCTGCCTTGGGCTTCTCGGTAAATGTCTTTGCCTTGAAGACATGACCCAGTGGATCTTCCGGCATTCCCTTACCATCCACTTGGATATAGCCGTATCCGACATCCGGACGAGAGGGTGCAATGCCTATCGTAAGTAGTGCATTATCGTTTTCGTGAATGTATGCAGATGCCTGCCTCATCGTCTTTATGAACAGGTCGTGATCCAATACCAAGTGGTCCGATGGAGCAAAGCAGACCTTCGCATCTCTATCTCTACTCAACAGATGAAGAGTTGCCAGCGCACACGTGGCTGTGGTATTTCTGCGGCACGGCTCTACGATGATATTTTCGAGAGGCAGTTCGGGGAGCTGCTCCTGCACGATCTGCACATAGTTGATATTGGTAGAAACCAAAATCCGTTCCGTTGAAAAAGATTTTGAAACGCGACGATAAGTCATCTGAAGAAGTGTCTCACCCAAACCAAAGAAGTCCAAAAACTGTTTGGGCATACTCTTGCGACTATAAGGCCAGAATCGGTTTCCCTCTCCTCCCGCAAGTATGACGCAATAAGTTTGTTTATTATGCATAGCCATCAATATTAGAACGCAGGGCGTAACTCCCCCTGCGAAGGTCTACGCAAATTTAACAATAACGAAAGAAAGAAACAATACCGCCGGACGATTGTTTAAGGGCAGATTTTTCCCACATTCGCTTCCCAAAACAGACACTAAACAATTATAAATTAAAAGGTTACAAAAATATGCACAATATCGGACTTCTTTTGCTTCTGCCAAGTCCGACTAAAACTTAAACCCGTTCACAAAATCGGTTTATCTCTCTAAAAAAATGTCTTAAATACGTACAATTTTGGAAATCAAGACCCAATTGCCAAAAACCGAACCTTGAACGGCACAATTCAAGTCTTGATTTGCAAATCCTAAAGCTTGATTTCCACAAATCAAACCCTGACTTTAACCTCTTAACCTGTTCGGATGAAACAATATAAGCGTTCAGTCTGCTTTTGAGACCTATTTATTTCATCTTTCTCTTGCACTCTCCGAGTGGATAATAAGCAGAGACACTCCGGAGCAATGGGAATAAAAAAGAGCGGATATCGAAATATATATGCCCCATACATATCCGATCCCCGCTCCGATCCATTCCGAGAATGGTCTAAATCTCTATGCCTCCCTTACTGCTTGAATCTTACACTGAGAGAGAGGTAGTAAGTCCGTCCCGGAGTAATGGTCGCATAAGGAGACATCGTTGTGGCTCCTTTGCCTTTATCGTTAAGATAATGACGATAACCGGGACGATTGTCCACATAGTTGAAGATATTCTCTATACCTACCGTTGGCATCAGTATCAGCTTACCCAGTTCAAAAGTATGGGTTGTATTGATATTCCAAAGCGAATAACCCGGTGCATCCCCTATCCTTGGAGAATAAATAGAAGAGAAACGAGGTCCTCTCAACTCTCCCGTAAGGTTTACGTTCAGATGGTATCCACCCCA
Organism: Porphyromonas sp. COT-108 OH1349; assembly: GCF_000768755.1. NCBI lineage: Bacteria > Pseudomonadati > Bacteroidota > Bacteroidia > Bacteroidales > Porphyromonadaceae > Porphyromonas > Porphyromonas sp. COT-108 OH1349. The sequence goes on from NZ_JRAH01000022.1 coordinate 77,458, forward strand.
AGAGTGCGTCCATTGTGCGGAGACATTTCCGGCATGACGGATTGTTTTGTCCAGCCTGTCGTCTTCACCCTCTTTCGCAGACAGATTCTTGCCATCGACAAGAGAGTAGTCGCCTTGCAACATGAATCCGGCTCCGAGGTATGCTTTTGCTCCAACCTTGAGCCCCATAACCCTTGCACGGTCTATGTTACTGCGCTTTCGCACCACGTTTTGAGTAACTTCCGGTCCATACTTGGCTTGATATTGTGCCAACTCTTCCGGAGTTACTTCAAAAGCCACAAGCTCTATTTTATCTCTGAGATAGTTGGCATATGCTCCGACAGAGAGGGCAAGACGATTAGTTGCGTACTCCATCGAGGCAGAGAAAAACTGACTGCGTTCCGGGCGTAAAGACTCATCACCAATGGTCAGAGTACCATCCTTATTGACGTTAAAGGTATAGATTGCATTCAGGGAAGGTGTCTTATATCCGGATGCATACGATCCTCTGAACTTCAAATCCCCTAATGTGTACATCACTGCCGCATTCGGAGTAACATAGCTTCCGAGAACATCGTGGCGTGTAACCCTTGCTCCGACAACCGCTTGAAAGGCTCTTGAAAAACGCATTTCGTCTTGAGCATAGAAAGAGAATGCTCCGGTACTTACGGGTTCTCTCAGTTTGTCCGAAGTGGAGAAGTAGTTGTCCAGCGCATCGAGGGTGTACTCCATGCCGGAGGATAGTTTGTGTTGGCGATTGAGATTGTATATCCCTTTTAAGGAAGTCTTGTGCCAACGAGTCTCTACACGCAGTTGACTGTCTCCCGGACGGATTGTTTTGCCCACAGGAAGGAAGTAGTTGTAAGAGCTGGTGTAGTGATCTCTGTAATAATCGGCAAAGAGAGAGAGTTTTGGAGATACTGCGTATCGTCCGCCAAAGGCATAAGAGTCGTTTTTATGCTCTAAATCGTAGTTGTATGACGTTTTAGTTCCATTGATCATCTCCGGTCTGTTTTGGATAAAACGAGAAATAGAGCCTTCGGCATACAGGGACATTCCTCTCATGAAATCATACGTAAAACGCTGAGAAAGCGTGTGAGTTGTGGATGCCATAACCACCATTCGGGTCGTGGGAACAAGCTTGCCCTCTTTGTCTTCTTCCATTGGATTAAGAATCCAACCATCTGTAAGCTGTTTATTGTAAGAAGTATAGCTTCCGAATTTTCCCTCTTTTGCATCCAAATTAACCGAATAGGTCTGACGTCCGTGATCTTTTAGCGAAGAGCTAAGAGCCAACTCCACTCCGGACTGAATATCGTTCGTGATAATGTTTACTACTCCTGCTATGGCATCCGATCCGTGAATCATTGAACCGGCTCCATCCAATACTTCTATCCGTTTAACGTTAGAAAGATTGACTCTGCTAAGGTCCAGAGCAGAAGATCCACTGCCTAAGAGTCTCTGCCCATTCACTAAGAAAAGGATGTATTTATCGTCCAAACCATTCAATGTCATGACGGATCCCATGCTTCCCAGAGGTGTTTCTGTCACGGATGGAATAAGTTTGAGCAAAGCTTCTTTCAGATTGGAGATGTTTTGTCTCTTCAGATCTTTTTCTGTAAAAACAGTAACCGGAATGGGAACATCCTTGTTTCGTCTGTGTGTTCCGGTGCCTGTAACGGTTACTTGTTCTATATTCACCATGGAAGATGTTAGGGCTACGGTTTGATCTTTGGATAGCTTTGCCGCCGAGATTGTACGTGCCAGATAGCTGACATGACTAAACTTCAATACCGCATCCGAAGGGACTCGCTGTATCTCAAAATAGCCTTTGCTGTTGCTTGTTGCCCTGGCAAGTGTTCCGCTTACACGTATGACAACGCCTTCGACAGGCCTTTTCGTATCGGCATCTATTACGTATCCTTTTGCTGTGGTATCCTGTGCCAAAGCAGTGGCGGTACAGGAAAGAATAATGATTAGTGCTGTAATAATTTGTTTGAACATCATATTTGGTATTTCATGACAAAGCGGTAGCAGTGAGAGGTAACCCTCTTCACTGCGGCCGCTTTGCCTGTAAGTAATTTATATTACCGGTTGTGAGAAAAAGACCTTATTCCTCTTCTTCTGCGTCTTTGATGGCATCTTTAAGATGACCTATCCAGATAGCGTTGATGGATGGATAGTCTCCAAGTCCTTTTGTAACGGTCTTCACGGTCCAGCCAAGCTTCTTTTCTATCTGAACTTTCCAGCTCTGTTCGTCTTCCGGAGCATCTTTATCGTACTCGCCTTGCATATCATTGTTGGCATGATCACCGGCAATAGACATAAGAGGATGCAGGTAAACGGTCTTTGTTTTACAGCTCGACTCTTTCAGACCATCCATAACATAGTCCACAAGCATAGCCGGATAGTCCACCGTTCCAACGAAAACATTTTCATTGTTATAGGTCTTCTTGGCATACTCTTTCATCTTCTTTTCGATCTTGATATAAGAAGCATTGGCATGATCATAATCGGATACCGGATTGCCGTGTCCCATGAAAGCCACCGCATGACCGGCTTTCAGCTCTTCGGCAAAAGCATCTACAAGGATTTTTCCGACACTTTCAATATCTTCGTCCGATACCAGAAGAGCTTTACCGCAAACGGCAGGTTTTCTTTCCGGTTTAAGGTCTTGTACGATGAAGTTATAGTGGCTCTTCACATATCCGTCCCTGAGAAGCATATACTCTTCTCCCGGTATGACGTGAAGACTTTGCACGTAAACATTTTCGTAGTTCTTGTCAATGAAAGACTTCAAATAGAGATCCGGTGTGATAAACTGCTCTTTCTTTTCGGCATACCAGCGGTTGATACAGGTCTTTGAAGTGAAAGAGAAGAAAATGTCTGTATTAGGAAACTCCTTCTTGAACTGGTTGATCTGAGCCTTGTAAGTTGTATGAGGATCGTCCCAAGTAGAGCCAAATGTTACAAGAAGAATGGCTGTGTTGTGCTTCTTCTCATACTTAACAGGAGATTGAGGCACATCGGGTGCATCTTGTTTACAGGAAAACAAGAGGGCTGTAGATAGTAAAAGCATCACTGCCCAAAGATTACGTAATGGTTTCATAACGATCTGTGTAAAAGTTAAATGTTAGTATTCCTATTTATTCTCGGTATAAAGTAATTGTGTTACTCTTCTTCCATCATACTGTTCAGGTTTCTCATCTTGCGTTGAGCCTTGCCCCATCTTATGGTCAGCCCGGCATAAAATGTTCGTCCGGGCGATGTAGTACCATAGTTATAGCCGTAGGGATGACGCTCGTAATGGTTCAATATGTTATCTATACCTACGGACCCCTCAAAGAGCAGCCCTGTTCGGTCGTTTTTCCATGTATGCGTCGTGTTGAGCCTCCAAAGCATATAGCCGGGAGCATTGCCGTACTCACGATAGAAGCGTTCCGATTGTATTCTGCCATACAGACCCACTCCGAGAGCATAGTCTCCCCATTTCTTATCCCATGTGGCACGGATATTTGCACGATGCGTTGCCGTTCCATCTATTGTTCTATGCTCCAATACGGGTTTGCCTGCTTTCTCACTCTCTTCGTTGTTGATGAGATGCGCCCGTGCACTAAGCAGGTTATATCCTGCTCCTATGGCAAGTGAGCGGATGGGACGTACAGTGAAAGAGAGATCAAGATCCGTAATCACGGCACTCTCCATATTGATATACTGCATCGCGCCATCGTAATCGGAGCCTTCATCGCTTTCGTATTGAGGAGGAATCGGAACCCTTACAAGCGCGATCATATCCTTGACCCGATTATGACTAAGCGTTGCTCCTGCCGTGATTTTAGGTGTTCTGTACTCCAGCCCTCCGGAGAAAAAGTGAGAGCGTTGAGGCTTCAACTCCTGATTTCCAAGATATACACGCAACTTGCCCATCATGGCTCTCTCATAGAAGTAATATAGCTCTTTCGGTGTGGGAGCCTTAAATCCATTGGAATATGTAGCTCTAAGATTGACATTGCCAATCTTATATATGGTCGAAATCTTGGGTGTAACCGTCATCCCGAAAGCCTGATGCCCCACGAGCCGAACACCTGCCGTTACATTCAGATCCGGCATTACATTCCACTCGTCTTGCGCATAAGCAGAGAGCGTATAAGTCCAAACCCGGTCTGTGATAAGCCTTCGAGGAGCTATCAGATGCTCTCCGATATACTCCGCACCGGCGGAAAGTTTATGCCTGGAAGATAGATCGAATACCCCTTTAAGGTGTACAAGCCAACGGCGTTGATCGCTCTCGCGACTCTCCTGACCGGGATAGTAAAAGATGTGATGCGGCACATGCACCTCTTTGCCATCTATCATCTCTTTACGGAAATACTCATCCATCGTCCGCTCGTAGTAAGAATAGAAGTAGGCATGGCGGTTAAAAGAGGCATCCAAAGAGAGTATACTCTTTCCGTTCAACCTGTACTGCGCTCCGGTCATTACCGCCATATCCCGATAGAATGGGTGGAACGTCCGCCAGCGTGGTGCGCCCGGTTTATGAAGCAGTTTCTTATAATAGTACATCCCGGAAGCATAGAGCAGAAGATCTTTCCCGGGTTGATACTCGAAATCCTGCTGGATGCGGTGATTGGAATACTCGCTTACCGTCTGCGTCGTAGAGCCTTCATAGAGTTTGTTACGGTAAAGCTCTTGAGAGCTGTTCTGCCATCCGTCGGTGTGTTGATAGGCATAGCGTGTGGCAGAAGTAAAGGATCCCACCTTGAAAGACAACATATTGCTCTGCCGTATATCGGCATAAGAGCCTGCTCTGGTGCTGTTTTCAAGCATCAGCGGAGCTGTTCGATAGTTCTTTTTGGTTATGATATTGATAACGCCTGCCATGGCATCAGAGCCATAGAGAGAAGAGCTTGCACCTTTGACCAACTCTATACGCTCTATGTCCGAAACAGAGATCATCGAAAGATCGTTCTGCCCTCCGGTATCTCCGTGAATGCGTTTTCCGTCTATGAGGATCAGTATGTAAGCATTGCCCAAACCGCCAAGAGAGATTCCCGAACCCATATCCGACGAAGAGAAGTCGAACGAAGCACTCAACCCCGAAAGCAGATCACTCAAAGTCCTACCGGCGTATGCTTTCAGCATTCGAGAGGTCATTACCTCCGTCTGAACCGGTGCATTCTTGAGTCTGTGCTCTGTCCCTGTCCCGGTTACTACCACTTCCTCTATTTCGATATCCAGAGGTTCGAGAATGAAATCCTGCGTTACGGCAGACTCCCCGGTGATATTAACCAAACGTGTTTCCGGCTTAAACCCCACATAAGAGACCACAAAGGTGTAACGACCGACAGGAAGATCCATCTCGTACACCCCGTTGCCGTCGGTCATGGTTCGTAAAGAAGACCCCTTAATCACGAGTAAAGCTCTCTTGAGCGGAGCTTTTGTCCCTTCGCCACTTAATACCCTTCCCGTCACTTTTATGGCGAGAGCCGGCATGGAGATCGTAATTGTAAAGATTATAAAAAGCAGAAGTTTGGGAAGTGTATGCCCCAGCCTCATTCTCTTCCTACTTCCATAGTTTTTGTTCATACCAAATCTAAAAGCAGCACCCCTGTTAGTGTCTCTCCGTAAGGTGCTTCCCGAAGCAGGATTTTCTTCTATCCTCCTCCAAGAGATTATGGTACAAAGTTAATAATAGTTTTTTGATTCTCTGTTGGATAGCTCTTCTTTAAGAAGATCTTACACATCTGCGATACGGTTCCATCCGGTTCGGGCTATATCCGACCGGCACAAGGACAACTCCGCGACAATCTTTCTCTAATCTTCCTCCTCTATCCGCTCGCCCTCTTCATAGATATACTCCTCGAAAGATCCGTCTTTATTGTAAATACGGGATATGCCGTGACGCACACCATTTCTGAACTCAACCTCTTCCGAGAGCGTACCATCCTCTTCGTACCAACGTGCTGTGCCGTTCCTTTCACCATTATTGTAATAGCAGCAGTACTCTATCTGTCCGTGAGGCTGAGTACCGGACGGATCTTGATAGTAATAGATCAACTCTCCCTCCAACAGCCCGTTGAGATAGTATCCATCCATTTCCAGCTGTCCGTCCAGATAGAATCGTCTCACTTTTCCATGCCGCTCTCCATCTTTGAAGCTGCCTTCAAAAACCGGCACAAAACCCTCATCGGTATTGCAGTATATCCGAATATTGCCATTCAACATTCCGTTTACCACAGCCCCTTTGTAGTGTCTCGGAAAGAACATACCGCTCTCGACGACAGGCACCATATCCATCTCTCCGGAGAAAGGGTCATTGCTTCCTATCCGGCGTATCAGACCGACAGAATCTTTGTACAGCTTATACGCTTTGGACCTTTTGGGTACACCTTTTTCGGAATAGCTCCGAACATCATCCGGCTCGCCATTCTCTCTGTAATAGTGCCACTTCCCTACTTCTATATGATCCCAATAGGTCCCTTTATCCACCGGTATTTTGTCCCCCTCTGCCCACAGCTGCCCATTGGGATGATAGTAACGACACATTCCATCCACCGTACCTTCTCTGTACGTTTCCACAGCTTCCAAAGAGCCGTCCGGTCTATACTGCTTTATCTTTCCGATTCTTTCGCCATAAAGCCCTCTCTTCCTGCCCTCTTCTTTCAGGACACCGCTCTCATAATACTCCACATAAGGGGTACCCCGACTCTTTATAACCTCTCGAACAGTACCGACAAGCCAATAAATCAGAAGTATAATAAGCGGTGCAATGAAAGCAGGCACATAGCTGTCCAACCAGCGTTTGGAAAGCAGCAGACTCACGACAAACAGAACAATAGAAAAGAGTATCGACAAGAATATCTGCAGAAAACCTCGCAACATACCTGCACTTGGAGTGTCCGCACCCTGATCACGAGCCAACGAAGCTAAGAGATAAGCCAGTCCTCCTGCGAGTACGGGATAGAGAATGGCGGTAACGAGAGAAAATATCAGCTTGGATTTCATGGGAAACAGTCTTGTAATGGTGGTGTGTATAAAGGCATCGGAAAGCACTTTTCCACTCTCTGCCCTAACATGGTGGCAAGATAAGAAAAAAGGTAAAAGCAGGAGACTGTTTTTGGAAACAGAGTAGAGAAAAAATCCTCCCGTTTTATGCCGGCGGAAGAAAGTGATTTTTTATATATTCCATACCGAAAAATGCTCGCTTTTTTCTCGCTCTCTATTTTGATCGGAGGGGTCGTTTTCAGAGCACGACCGAACTGTTAAATCAGAGCCATTTTATTAACACGATTTTCGATACCTGTTAAGCAAAAACAGTAAACGAGCATATTGTTTCGGCTTAACGTGTTTAATTTTTCAACGAACACGTTTACCGATTTCATTAAACACGTTTACCGGATTCGATTAACGTGTTTAGCCAGAATCACTAAAGTTCTAACAATCAACCGACTACGTATTTTCGCCCTAAAATACCCCTGAAAAGGCAAATTTCTTTATTAGGAAACGTTTACAGAAAAGGGTGTTAAAATTCACGCCAATTAACGCGAAAAAGCCCCATCAAACGGACTGAGAAAAAATTTTTTCCAAATTCGCGATTTTTCTTACTCGGCTGATATATAGCGTTTTGGACGAATAAAGAAATTTTACTAATCTTAAATCGGTTCGGAGAAGAGGATTTCGGAATCGTTTTCAGGCTATCCGTTTTTATATAAAAGCTCCCACCAAAAAGGCTTTTTATTCATCCCCAAAAGAGCAAAAGAAAAGAGATTATCCGGAGCATATTTCGGACAATCTCTTTCACTCTTTTAATCCTTTTTTCTTCCTTACCTCAGCATATCCACCGCACGTTTAAGAGCGTGGATGAAAACATCTATCTCCTCTTTTGTATTGTAGAACGAGAAGCTGGCTCGCATCGTTCCCTCTATGCCGAGATGGTGCATCAGAGGTTGTGCGCAATGGTGTCCGGTGCGGATGGCAATGCCTTGTCTGTCGAGAAGAGTACCTACATCAAACGGGTGAAGATCCCCTATAAGAAACGAGAGTACCGCCTCTTTTTGAGGAGCTGTACCTATGAGACGAACATCGGAAATCTCGCTTATGAGTTGTGCCGTTGCATAGTCCAACAGCTCTTTTTCGTATGCTGCTATCTCCACAAAACCTGTCTCCTCGACATACCTGACCGCTTCGCTGAGAGCAACGCTGGAGATAAAGTCGGGCGTTCCGGCTTCATACTTGAAAGGGAGGTCGTTGTAAGTGGTGCCGTGATCCAGGGAAACGGTGCGGATCATCTCGCCTCCTCCCTGATACGGAGGCATACTCTCCAACAAATCCGACCTGCCCCAAAGGATGCCGATACCGGTAGGAGCGTAAATCTTATGTCCGCTAAAGGCATAGAAGTCTGCTCCTAAATCCTGTACATTAACCGCAGTATGCGCCACGGCTTGTGCGCCATCCACAACGAGAATAGCACCTGTGGCATGAACCATTTCCGCTATTCGGGAGATGGGGTTAATAGTACCCAGCACATTGGAAGCATGGCAAAGAGAGACCACTTTGGTGCGTTCGCAGAGAAGAGAAGCAAGGTGTTCCAAATCGAGTAAACCCTCCGGCGTAACATTCACAGCCTTGACAACCGCTCCCGTTTTCTCCGCTGCCATCTGCCATGGAACGATATTGGAGTGATGCTCCATACGGGAAACAAGGATCTCATCACCCGGTTTACAGAACTTCTCGCAGTAGCAAGAGGCGACAAGATTGATACCTTCGGTCGTTCCGCGAGTAAAGAGCACTTCATCTTTTGAAGGTGCAGAGAGAAAAGAGGCAATATGGGTACGAGCCGCCTCGTGCGCTTCTGTGGCATCCTGACTCAAGCGATGCACTCCCCGATGAATGTTGGCGTTCCGGTGGGTATAAGAGTCCGTCAAGGCATCCAAGACGCTCTTCGGTTTGTGTGTAGTGGCTGCATTATCGAGATAGACAAGCGGCTTGTTGTAAACGGTTGTATCAAGTGCAGGAAAGTCTGCCCTTATCTTTTCTATGTTCAGTTTCATGGTCTGTTGTTTCATCTGTTTAGTCGGGATCTTTCCAGTCTCCGCAATCTTTAATAAGCTGTACAAGTCTTTCCACAGCCTCGTCTTGAGGGATACCTTTAGCCACGCAGTTTTTCTCCTTATAGAGGTCTATCTTTCCGGGACCGGCTCCAACGTAGCCGTAATCGGCATCCGCCATCTCTCCGGGTCCGTTCACTATACAGCCCATCACCCCGATCTTCAGCCCTTTGAGGTGTTCGGTGGCAGCTTTTACACGCGCAACGGTGGACTGCAATGCAAACAGTGTCCGTCCGCACCCCGGACAGGAGATGTACTCGGTCTTTGTAATGCGGCGACGACTCGCCTGAAGAAGAGAGAAAGAAAGGTGCGTATGATCTTCTCCGGCTATATCCATCATCAAGCCGGCACCGTTACGCGAGAGCAACCAACCGCCAAGATAGAAGCCGGCTTCCGTATAGAGTTTGCCCCGATCCTGCTTAGGCATCACAAGACGAGCAATGAGAGGAGTGTTCGGAGCCAGTTCTTTCAGACGCGACTCTACTGCTTTGAGTGCTCTGACAACTGTCGGAGGATAGAAAGAAACGAGAAGTATATCCTTTGAAGAGAGTCTGGAGAGGGCTTCATCCGGCATATTCAAGAGTTCGTCCCAGTTCATCGCCCGGTATCCATCCTTATGGTTCAGGATTTTGTCCTGCCAATCGGACGGCACATCTGCCATGTCTTCTTCGGTTAAAATATAGTCGGGCTGCTCCGAAGCCGAAAGCGTCAAAAGAGAAGGGTGCCAACGGCTCACGACAACAGGGTGTACCTTGCCTTGCAACAACGCTATGCGAGGGGAACTCATTGCATCCTCTCCATAGATATATATGGGTGTGCTATCCTCTTTCATCGCTTTGGCGCAAGCGACAAGCGTTTCCGCCACGGGGATTTCCTCTTCCGGCTCTTCGCTCAAAGATACCCGGATCGTATCGCCAATACCATCGGCAAGCAGAGAACCTATACCTACGGCACTCTTTACCCTGCCATCTTCTCCGTCTCCGGCCTCTGTAACGCCAAGATGTAACGGGTAGTGCATATCTTCCGCATCCATTCTTTTTACCAGGAGACGCACTGTGGTGGTCATTTCTGCCGTATTGGACGACTTGATGGAGATAACCACATCGTGAAACGACTTCTTTCGACAGACGCGAAGATACTCCATACAGCTCTCCACCATCCCTGCCGGTGTGTTTCCGAAACGGGTCATGATACGATCCGAAAGTGATCCGTGATTGACTCCCAAGCGGATAGCCGTTCCGTTGGCAATGCAGATGTCGAGGAATTTTCCGAATACCTCTTCTATCTTAGCCAACTCTTGCGCATACTCTTCCTCGCTGTACTCGACGGAGATAAACTTTCGGGCAGGATCGACAAAGTTTCCGGGATTGATCCGAACCTTCTGAACCCTGGTGGCAGCAGCATAAGCGGCAGCCGGATTAAAGTGTATATCCGCCACCAAAGGCAGATCGTAGCCACTCTCATGCAGTCCGTCACGGATGGCTTTCAGATTATTGGCTTCGCGTACACCTTGTGCCGTAAAACGGACAAGCTGTCCGCCGGCATCCGCTATACGTCCGGCTTGTGCGACAGATGCCTCCGTGTCCATGGTGTCTACGCTTGCCATGGATTGGACAACAATATCGGCATCTCCGCCTATAATAATATCTCCCACTCTTACCGGAGATGAGACTCTTCTTTGATAAGTCAGTAATGTTTTACTCATAGTTTTGAATAAGATCGGGGTTAGAGTTTAACCTTAATCTTCACCCCTTTACCCTCAATGTGCATACGGGATACCGGAGTAACCACATAGGTAAACTTCTCTTTGCCATCCCTGTATGGCAGAATGTAGTAAGGGCTTCGGCAGACTGCCACAATATGTGCAGGATCGGAAGTATTGATTTTCTCCTTTCCGGCAAAGGCATAAACCACATAATAGTGAGGTGCAGAAGGAAGTCCCTCACAGCTTTCGTCCGGAAGCCAGGTAAGGGTATAGCCTTGCTCTGTCCAGAGTGCTTTGATGCCTCGTATCTGTTTCGGAGCATCACCGGCAATGTGTGTGTAAGGCGGAATAAGTGCATAGTGGCTGTAATACTCCCTCTTGAGCAGATCCTGAACCCCTCCGGTATTCCAGAGTACCTCGTTGGCGGGCCACATTACATTGCCTTGCGCCACCTCCGCAGCCATCGAGAGCTTCGGGTGTAGCTGTTGCGTGTTCATGGTACGCTTTATATCTTGTCCCACGTAATAGTGAGCATGCTTGATGTTCTTGCCCCACCAGTAAACCAGTTCAGTATAGTCAGCCGCCGAATGACCCATTTCCCAGTATATTTGCGGAACGATATAGTCCACCCAGCCTTCATGATCCCAGAGCAGAATATCCGCATAAAGGTCATCATAGTTTTGCAGTCCGTTGGTTTCGCTACCCATCTTTGCCGTGCGCTTGTTTCGGAATATCCCGAAAGGACTGATACCGAACCTCACCCACGGTTTCCGTGTCCGAATGGTGGTGCTGATCTCTTTAATGAGCTTGTTGACATTATCCCTCCGCCAGTCTGCGATGTTCTCGAAACCTCTTGGGTCTGCTTGAAAAAAAGCTTCATCCCTTAAAGGAAGACCGGGCTTAGGGTATGGATAGAAATAGTCATCCATATGAATGGCATCCACATCGTATTCGGAGACAATGTCATCCACCACCGAACAGATGTGCCGACGGCACTGCTCAAGAGCAGGATTGTACAAAAGCTGATTGTCATACCTCACAAACCACTCCGGATTACGGGAATAGGGATGTTCCGGAGCAAGAGGAATAGATGCATTGGCTGCGGCACGATAAGGATTGATCCACGCATGAAACTCCATCCCTCTCTTATGACACTCTGCGATAAGAAAGCGCATCGGATCCCATAGAGGCGAAGGCGCAACACCCTGAGTGCCGGTAAGGAAACGGCTCCAAGGCTCCAGACGGCTCCGGTACCACGCATCGCTCTCCGGACGAACCTGAAAGAAAACGGCATTGAAACGAAGCTCTTGCAGCTTATCCAGCTTTCGCAAGAAGTCTTGCTGCATCTCCTCCACGCTCATGCGTGCATACTCCCCCTGGTGAACGGTCTGAATCCATGCCGCACGCATCTCTCGCTTGGGAGAGTGATAGGTTTTCTTGTAATGCAGCTGCTCTTTCCGCTCCAACGCTTTCTTATGACTGACACACCCGGAAAGGATTATGGAGAAGAGAAAAACAGAGCTGAGGATTGCTCTGACTCCCATTCTGTTATACTCTGTCCTATGTTTCATTTCTTACGTAATGTTATATACAAAAGTAGTTATAATATACCGTTTCACAGAACGATGCTCTCCATCTCCAGAAGTATGGTATCAGGATAGTGACGGGAAAGGTATTGCGAGAGCCATCTGAGTGTCTCTTCCGTGATCTCGCAATCTGTTGCGATGTGTCTGTTATAGACCAACAACGGCACGGCTATCCCCCTTTGTCTCAAAGCATCGAGGCTGAGAAGCGTATGGTTGATGCTGCCCAACTTGGCGGTGGCAACCAGTATCGTGGGGATCTTCTGCTCTTCGATGTAGTCTATTGTAAGGCGATCTTCCGTGAGAGGAACCATGAGTCCGCCCGCTCCTTCAAGGAGAAGACAATCGCAAAGAGCGGTCAGCTTCGCCGTTGCATCCGATATAAGAGCGGTATCTATCGGAGGTTTCCCATCCCTCGAAGCAGCCATGTGCGGAGAGCAAGGGTAGCTGAACAGAAGCGGACAGGTACTCCCATTCCGGTCTTCATCCAGCAAGGGACGCCCCTCTATACGGCGATGGGTAACGATATCCTCTGCCACCGGAGCGGTTACACCGGTCTGCACCATTTTCTGAGTAAGGCTCCTGACACCCTCCGATAGCAGCTGCTTGGAAAGCAAACCGGTTGCCACACTTTTCCCGGCGTCTGTATCTATGCCGGAAACGAAGTAAACGCTCTCTGTCAGGAGATCCGAAAGCCGGTCTATGCCGTTGCTCTTAAAATATTTCATCTGGTCGCATTATATTTTTTCGGCTCTACCCCATATCGCATCATAAGTAAGGGGCAGCCTGAAGTTGTTTGTCTCATTGGCAAAAGCCTTTCTGTACGCCTCCTCCATTTCTCGCATCTTTCCCGGGGTAAGGTTCTCCTCCTGCCGGATGCCGTTTACTCCTGTCTGCTTGAGGTGTTTCAAGAGCAGAAGAAAAGAGTCGAAGTAGAGCGTGGTCTGCTCCCGACGGATGGAGATATGCCTGAACCCTGCCTGCTCCATGGCTTCCTGCAAAACAGAAACGGTATCGTAAGAGAGTGTAGCCGGGGGAAAGATGGTTTTAAGCTCGTGCATCTGTTCCGGTCCGAAGGTCGAAAAGAGCAGCACACCGCCTCTCTTGAGCGCATCGTATGCTTTGGAGAAGAAGCCCAACGGCTGGTGCCACCACTGGATACACGATGACGATGCCACCATTGCAAGATCGTTGTGCCAGTTTAGAAGCTCTGCATCCCCGGGGATAAACTCGCTGTACACCTCCAGACTCTCTTCCACTTCCGGACAGAGGTCGTTGAGCAGAAGCGGATGCAGCGGATAACGCTCCGCCAACACCCGGCTCAGAAATCCCGTACCGCATCCCACCTCGAAGATAGCCCCGTCGGGAAGAGAGGCAGGAAGCAGTTCGGCAATGTGCCGGACAATCTGCTGCTGCACGGAAGCCTCTTTATCGTAGGTGTGCAGAGCGTTGGCAAAGCGTCTCTGCACAAGTTGTTTGTCTATGTTACTGCTGCTATTCATCGGTTCGTATCCGCCAAGGGATAAATAAGTTCGTTCCAACTCCGGAAAGAGAGGAATGGATAGTGCCCCACGCCCTCGATAATCTTGGCATCCACACCTACATGGCTCCAATATCTGACCTGATTGGGGGTGGGAACGATAAGATCTTTCTCGGCAATCCAAGCCTGATGGAACGGAGAGGGAGCTTTATCGGGAGCGTATCGAGAAGCTATGACGGCAAGACGAGAGGATTGATGCTCAAAAACAGAGGTAAGCTCCTCTCTGAGATCTTCCGTAGAGCGAGAAGCAAAGCTGTTGTAAAGAGCCGTGAGAGAACGCCCTCCGCACATCCGTCTATTGAATCGTTCTCTGTTCATTTCGTCCAAGTTGGTCAGCGTGGCGCGGAATATCTCATCCGGGATGCCCCATTCGTCGTGCATCGGATAGGGTGTACCGCACACGGCTATCAGCCTTGCTCTGTCGGGCAGATACTCTCGCAGGACGGAGATAGCCCATACCCCCATGCTCCAGCCTACTACGGCAATCTCTTCGTACCGCTCCAACGGAGGCAGCTCTTCGGGTGAGACCTCCCGATAGTCGTAAAATGCAAAATAATCCGTCCCGTCCGGCAGGGAAAGATGCCCGACCGATTCGGGCGTAGAACCCCATCCCCCGAAGTAGAGAAGGGCTTTGGCGGAGTGAGGAGTCGCGATCTGCTTTATCTTCATCTCTGTGATCTCTTGTTTCTATTCCTTTTATAAATTTCTTTGAACCCGTTCGGAAAAAGTGCCGAACGGCTCTGTTTTCTTCTCTGAACGGATTAAAAACTTGAAGTCGAACTTTGAAGAGTGGAAATCAAGCTTTGGTTGGCTCTTTTCAAAGCTTGATTTCCACCAACCGGTGCTTGGTTTACAACTCTGTTCGGCTTCATCGAAACTCTTTAAGGTGATTAAAATATTTTGTGATAGTGTCAAAAACATTTTCTCTAAAGCGATATATATCAGGCGGTCTGCATTACCCTTACAATAGTTTGCGCCAAAAGCTCCACTTCCTGCTCGGTAAGAGCTGCCGAGAGAGAGAGTCGGACCCGCTCCCCACCGGGAGGAACGGTCGGTTTACGTATGGGTAAAGCAAAGAAACCAGAGGCTTTCAACTCCTCTGCCATCCGTACTGCACGCTCTTCGCTTCCGGCATGAACCGGCACGATATAAGAGGAGAGAGGCAGACCGGTACGCTCTTTCAGCAGAGCAACAAGGCGGTTAAGATGCGCCCTCTGCGCATCCATACCGGAGAGATGACGCACCACATGAAGCGACCATGCCGTGCAGACAGGAGGAAGAGCCGTGGAGAAAATAAGCAGTCGGCAGGTAGAGACCAACAGCTCGCGCACCTCCGCACCGGAAAGTGCAAACGCTCCGACACTGCAGAGAGCCTTTCCCATGGTTCCGATGAGAATATCCACCTGCTCCAACAGTCCTAAATCCTCGACACAGCCAAGCCCTTTCTCGCCTGTTGCACCCACGGCATGAGCTTCGTCCACATAGATACGGAGCTGAGGATAGTGCTGTTTGAGAGCCACAATATCGGTCAAGGGCGCAAAGTCTCCATCCATACTGTAAAGGCTCTCAACCACGACCCATATGGTCTCATACTCGGATGCAAAGCGTTGCAGAAGGGCTTCGAGGTCGGGCAGACTGTTATGCTTGAAACGGCGGAACTCCCGTCCGGAGAGCCTTATACCGTCTATGATGCTGGCGTGTACCAGTTTGTCCGCAAGGACGAGCGTCTTATCATCGGAGAGTGCGGGCAGAATGCCGAGATTGGCATGGTATCCGCTGTCGAACAGCAGAGCGGATTTTCTGCCATAGAGCCGGGACAACTCCGCCTCTAAAGCCTCATGTTCGGGAGAGTTGCCCGTGAGCAGACGAGAAGATGAAGAGGAGAAAGGCAGCTCCAATGCCCGATTTCCGAACTTATCTCTAAGGTCTGTATCGGTGGAGATACCGAGATAGTCGTTCCCGGCAAGATTGATATACCTCTTACCATCTGCCCATACGTATTTCCCCTCCACTTTAAGTTGAGGAATTTTACGGTAAGTGCCTGCTGCTTTCAAGGCATCTATTCTATCGCTGTACTGCATTTTGCTTTACTATTTTAGAGAGTCCGGAGGTCAGTTTGAACAGCTCCTCGTCCGTAACCGCCATGAATGGCGGCATGAGATAAACGAGCCTGCCGAACGGACGTACCCAGATCTTCTCTTCGATAAACTGCGGGATGAGCCGCTTCATATCTACCGGCTGTTTCATCTCTACCACTCCGATGGCACCGAGACAGCGTACCTCTTTCACGGTGGAAAGGTCGGCAAGGGAGGATAGCTCGCTTCGGAGTGTCTGCTCTATCTCTTTGACCCTCTTCCTCCATGGCTTGGAGAGAAGCAGCCGGGTAGATGCAAGAGCAACCGAACAGGCAAGAGGATTTGCCATAAAGGTGGGCCCGTGCATGAAACAACCCGCCTCTCCGGAACAGATAATATCCGCTATCTCTTTGGTGGTTGCCGTTGCGGAAAGCGTCATACACCCTCCCGTCAAGGCTTTGCCGATACAGATAATATCGGGCAACACATCTGCATGATAAGCGGCAAGCATCTCGCCCGTCCGCCCAAAGCCTGTGGCGATTTCGTCGAATATCATCAGCAGTCCGAAATGAGAGCAGAGTCTTCTTGCCTGTCTCAGGTATTCGGGATGGTAGAAGTACATCCCTCCTGCGCCCTGCACTATCGGCTCAAGGATAAGAGCAGCGATCTCTTCGCCTTTCTCTTCCAAGAGATTTTGCAGAGGGCGCATCGCTTCTTCGCTCCATACTCCCCCGAAAGGGATGGAAGGTTGTGGAAGGAAATATTGAGGTGTAAGTGCTCCGGCAAAGAGCCCGTGCATGCCGGTGATCGGATCGCATACGGACATTGCGTGCCAGGTATCGCCATGATAAGCGGAAGAGAGTGCCGCAAATCGTGTACGCTGTCGCTCCCCTTTGGCATGCTGATACTGCAATGCCATCTTCATGGCAACCTCCACGGCTACGGAGCCTGAGTCGGCATAGAAAATGGTATCTACCCCTTTGGGCAATACCGACTCGCACAGGAGTTTGCCCAACTCCACAGCCGGCTCATGCGTCAATCCGCCAAACATGATATGGCTCAACGTCTCTGCCTGACCCTGAAGAGCCTGCACCAGTACCGGGTGAGAGTAGCCATGTATAGCCGCCCACCAGGAGCTCATACCGTCTGTAAGCTCTGTTCCATCCGCAAGCGTAATGGTAGCTCCTTTGGCTGAAACCACCGGATAAACCTCCAAAGGGTCTATGGTTGAGGTGTAAGGATGCCAAAGATGATCCCTGTCCCAGCGGAGTCTTTCCTGCCATAAATGGTTCATCGTTCCCATGTTGTCTCTGCTTTAGTATCGTACTTCATCTCCCGGAAGAGCAGCATATCTTCGTCCGTAACAGATGCAGTGGTTGTGAGTAAATCGCCTGTGATGGCGGAGTTAATACCGATATAGAGTGCTTTTTTCTGTGTCTCTCTATCCATCTGTGCACGTCCGCCGGAGAAGCGAAGGTAGGCTGTGGGATTGACCAAACGGAAAATCACCACCGCCAAAAGGAGTTCGTCGGCAGAGAGCAGTGCGGTATCTCCAAGCGGTGTTCCCGGTATCGGCTGGAGCATATTGATGGGTATGCTTTCCACTCCAAGCGTTTGGAGATAGAGAGCAAACTCTATACGCTGTCGTCTGCTCTCGCCCATGCCGATGATTCCTCCGGAACAGACTTTCATCCCGACCTTTCGGGCTGCGGCAATGGTCTCTTCTTTCTGCTGCTGTGTATGCGTGGAACAGAGTGTGATAAAGTGGGACGGCGCACTCTCCATATTGCAATGATAAGTGGTAACACCGGCTTCATGAAGCACCTTTAGGGTATCTTCCGTAGCCAATCCGAGCGATGCGCAAAGATGCAAAGAGGGTTCGGCTTTTCGGATCTCCCTGTATATGGCGGCATATCGAAGTGTATCCACCATGCTCGGACGCCTGCCACTCGCTACGAGTGAATACCTTTTGATCCCCTTGTTTCTATTATGCAGCGCCTGCTCCAAACACTCTTGGGGAGAGAGTATAGGGTATGTCTTGCATCCGGTATTGTAGTGCGCACTCTGGGCGCACCACTTGCAATCTTCCGGACATTTACCGCTCTTTACATTGATGATGCTACAAGTGTCGAATCCGTCCCCATGCAGCGTCCGGGTTATGGTATGACACGCTTCATAAAGCTCCTCTATGGGATACTTTTCTATCGCTTTTTCTACTTCTTCCATACTCCGAAGACGCCTGCCGCCAATAATATCTTGTGCCAACTCGGAAGCGGTCTCCGGTAAGTCTCTATACTCTCGCTTTGTCATTGTGAAACATAGGATAAGAAAATACCCACCTTTCGACAAAAGCCGAAAAGTGGGTATGGATATGATGAGACGGTAGCAGTGCTACAGTCCGATTCGTTTACGAAAGATGCTGTGCAGAGTATCTCCATGCTCTTTTCCTGTTCCTCTTCTTCGCAGAAAGGCTCTTTGATGGCGGAAAGAAACTCTTGAACAGCTGCCGAAACGGTGTTCCGAGACTTTTGCAACAGCCTTTCGGCAACAGACAAATGGAGAGTTCCGATGGTTACAACCCTGCCGACACTCATAAAAACGGCGTAAGCCTTACGGCTCCACCTGCGGAACCGTAAGGCTTTACTGCCTCTGTTATGTGTCAGGATAAGCATCTATCCGGATGATCAATTATTTCTTTTGAGAAGTTACTCGGTTCAACCAACCTACCATAGAGAACATAATCACCATGGAGATCAGACATACTACAACGAATACCGACCATGTGAGCCATAGAGGAACGTTCTTGTAGAGGATTGCACCAATGAATAGGAGTTGGTTTCCAAGTCCTGTCGCAAGAAGCCACATACCTTGCATCAAACCTTGAAGCTTTGGAGGAGCCACTTGAGATACGAACGACAAACCAAGCGGAGAGATAAACAACTCTGCAACAGTAAGAACAAAGTATGTACCGATAAGCAACCAAGGAGTAACCTTAACCAAGTTTTGTTGTTCGGTGCTCATCTCTTTCATCTCTGACAACAATGGAAGATCGAAAGATCCCATGGTCATAAGTATGAAACCGATAGCGGCAAGTCCCATACCGATGGCAATCTTCATCGGGGTGCTTACGTTGTAACCACTGTTTGCCAACAAGCCAAAGAACGCCAAGACCATAGGCGCAAGAGTAACCACGAAGAATGGATTCGCACTCTGGAACATTTCAGGCTCTAAGGCAAAGCCGAACAGATCGAGCCTCGTAAAGTCACGAGCAAAGAATGTAAGCGTCAAACCGTTTTGGTGGAATGAGAACCAGAAGAAGATAACAACGAGCATAACAGCACCAAGAGCCATTATACGCTGACGTACTTCTGCAGGATCCATCTCTTGAACAGGCTCTGCAGGTTTTCCGTCATGCTTAACCGCAGCAGTTCCCGGATCCGGAAATTTCTTCTTGTTAAGCATAAAGATGGCAAATGAAATAAGCATCGCTACAATGGCAACACCGAAAGAGTAGTGAAATCCGGTATTGAAAACGTGCAAGTATTCCGCTGCAAAAGAACCAAGATCGGTAGGTGCGCCGTTCAAAGATACCTCTCCCGCCAATGTTGTAAAGTTGGCAGCAGCAGTGTCCGAAAGCGTTTCACCGTTGAGATACTTGTGGCAAAGCTCAGGAAGCTGACCGTTATAAGTGAATCCGTGAATCTTCAACCACCAGGAGCGAACGGCAGGAGCCACCCAAGGAGCAAAGATAGAACCGATGTTGATAAACATGTAGAAGATGGTGTAACCCGCATCACGTGTTTTGCTATCCACACCGGACTTGTCGTACATCTGTCCTACAAGAGCCTGCAAGTTACCTTTGAAGAAACCGTTACCAAGGGCTATCACGAAAAGAGCCACGCAGGTAAAGACGAGCATAATGGTCTTCGAGTCCTGTGTGATTGTGGTAGGAATAGAGAGCATACCGTATCCGACAGTCATCATGACAAGTCCCATGATGATCGTTCTCTTGTAGTTACGAGTACGGTCTGCTACAAGTCCTCCGATTATAGCCAATGCGTAGATTCCGAAATAGAAGAAAGAGTAGATAAGTCCTGCCTCATCTTCAGCCAAGCCAAACTTTGCACTCAAGAAGAGTACAAGGATAGCCATCATCGTGTAGAAACCAAAGCGTTCTCCCATATTCGCCAGAGCTGCCGCTATAAGCCCATTAGGGTGCTTCGTCTTTTGCTTTACGTTCTGTCCCATTGAAATTAAGTGATTGGATTATAAGTTTATAAATATTGATTTTTTCATTTATGAAAGAGAAAGAAAGAGGGCATCACTGCTCGTAGATCCTTTCCAGCGCTCCCGTTGCAGGGAAGAAAGTAAGGCGGATAACGGCAGGAGCGTGCTTTTTGTTATTGAAAAGAGCCGGAGCCAAAGCCTCTTTCGTTCCGAGCTGAGCGATATATACCTTCTCTTGCAACAGTATCTTACCATCTCTCCTAAGGGTAATCTCCACACGTCCGGGACGATTATAGACAATCCCTTTGAGCGATTTTTCTGCCTTTTCTGCCTCTTTCGGAGTGAGTGCCGGGGCTTGATCTTCTATCTTCACACCCATATAGATCGGTTCGCCGGAAAGATCTTCCTTATCCAGTACACCCTCCATTTCGGAAAATCTGAAAGCCACACTGTTGGATATAGAGTCAGCGGAGAGGTTATCTATGGTGATCCGTTCGAGCGTCGAAGTAGTATAGCCTGTAAACAGCTCGGATAACGCTCTCTCTTGAGCATTGATATTGTCCAATGCCAACTTCAATGCCTGCCCATCGGGAAAAGACTGTTCCGCTTCGCCACTAACGATAGAAGTGCGCGCTTCTCTCAGTGTGTGTATCTCACGAGCGACAATCTCTGCTCGCTTTTGAGGGGATGTGGCTTGCAGATATTCCGGAGAGAACGATGGCTCGGAGCGACGAACATTTGCCTCTTCCGCCTTGCGAATCTCTTCTGCAAACGGTTGTATCTCATTGGGAGTGTACTCCGTGTTGATGGCACAAAGCAATCCGTCCTCCGTCAGCATCACAAAAGGAGCCACGCTACCCTCTTTGAACTGAACATGATACACCTTGTCTCTATCGGGTACACCATAGGTTTCAAGCCGGATACCCTTTAGTTCGTACAGAGTACGCGCTACCGAAATAGCCTCTAAGCCTAAATGTTGTCTGGAGAAACGTGCGTAGATTCCGGGAGTAGAGACTTTCTTCTCCACCAGCAGATGCAGGCGAATCTTAGTCTCAGGCAGTGAATAGACGACTCCCGGCGACTTTTTTCCGCCTGTGTCTGTATGTTTTTCCACTTTTGTCTGTGCTTCCACGCCCCAAAAAGATAGCGCAAGCATTAAGAAAAGAGTGTAAAAGATCTTATGCATATGCAAATGGCATTTTTAGACGGTTTATGTGCAAAGCTAACAAAAATTCTTGTTTTCCATAGTGTTTGCTATATAAAGTGAAAATCCGTGACAGCAAAAAGAATAAAGGGAAGCATAAAAAGGGGGCATTTTTCGGGAGCTTTTATATAAAAACGGAGTTCCAAAATTTTGCGTCGGAAGCACTCAAAATTTCTCTTGCTCACACTCTCCTTTCAGACGAAAACCCATAACTTACTACAAACAAGATACTTACAAACCATTGCGAATTCGCAAAAAATTTTTTCTCAGTCCGTTTGATGGGGCTTTTTCGCGTTAATAGGTGTAAATTTTAACATCCATTCCTGTAAACGTTTCCTAATAAAGAAATTTGCCTTTTCAGGGGCATTTTAGGGCAAAAATACGTAGACGATTGATTGTTAGTGTTTTAATCGTTTTAGCTAAACACTTTAATCGAATCCGGTAAACGTATTAAATGAAATCACTAAACGTGTTCGTTGAAAAATTAAACACGTTAAGCCGAAAGAATATGCTCGTTTAGCGTTTTGGCTTAACAGACATCGAAATTTGTGTTAATAAAACGAGCTGATTTAACAAATCCGGCACACCTCTGAAAACGACCCCTCCGATCAAAATAGAGAAGGGCAAAAATAAGCCGGAGACATCGGTATGGAATATATAAAAATCACCATTCGGAGAGGAGATTTTCGGGTTCGTTTTTTCCTTTTTCCCCCGAAACACAAAAAATAGTACACAACAAACCGTGAAACAGAGTACAAAAACAGAAATAATGATACCGATACATGGTGGAGACCAAATATTTAGCTACATTTGTACGATAATTCAGCGGATAAAAGATTAAATAAACAAATCAAGTATGATTCAACCTATTTCAAAAACCATCACGCTGGCTGATGGTAGAGAGATTGTCATTGAAACCGGCAAACTCGCCAAGCAAGCAGATGGTTCGGTAACGGTGCGCATGGGCAACACCGTATTGTTGGCCACCGTGACAGCTGCAAAAGACGCCAATCCGGGCGTCGATTTTATGCCCCTTTCAGTAGATTACAAAGAGAAGTTTTCTGCGTTCGGTCGTTTTCCCGGAGGATTTACCAAACGTGAAGGTAAGGCTTCAGACTACGAAATCTTAACTTCCAGACTCATCGACCGTGCCCTTCGTCCTCTATTCCCGGACGATTACCACGCAGAAGTCTTCGTTAATGTTATACTCTTCTCAGCCGATGGCGTAGATATGCCGGACGCACTTGCAGGATTGGCTGCATCTGCTGCTCTTGCCGTTTCAGACATACCATTCAACGGCCCGATCTCCGAAGTGAGAGTGGCACGAATAGATGGTAAGTTTGTCATCAACCCGACCTTTGAACAGCTCGAAAGCGCAGACATCGACATGGTAGTGGCTGCAACGCTCGACAATATCATGATGGTCGAAGGCGAAATGAACGAAGTATCCGAAGCAGAAATGCTGGATGCCATAAAGGTTGCACACGAAGCGATCAAAGCGCAATGCCGGGCACAGATAGAGCTTATGCAGGCTTGCGGCACAACCGAAAAGCGTACATACTGCCACGAAGAGCACGATGAGGAGTTGCGCTCAAAGGTACGAACAGATCTTTACGACAAAGTTTATGCCGTGGCTGTAAGCGGATCGTCCAAGCACGAACGCGCAGCAGCATTTGAAGCGATAGTGGAAGAGTTCAAGGCTCAATACACAGAAGAAGAGCTCGAAACAAAGGCTCCCCTCATCGCTCGTTACTATCACGATGTAGAGAAAGAGGCTATGCGCCGTGCAATACTCGACGAAGGCAAGCGTCTCGATGGTAGAGACACTCGCACCATTCGCCCTATATGGTCGGAGGTAGACTGCCTTCCCGGACCTCATGGCAGCTCTATCTTCACACGTGGAGAGACCCAATCGCTTACAACGGTAACGCTCGGAACAAAGAGTGATGAGAAACTGGTGGACGATGTACTCTTCCACGGCAAGGAGAGATTCTTGCTACACTACAACTTCCCTCCGTTCTCCACAGGAGAGGCTCGCCCTCAACGCGGAGTGGGACGTAGAGAGATCGGACACGGAAACCTTGCTCACCGTGCGCTCAAACGCATGATACCGAAAGACTATCCTTACGTCGTGCGTGTGATGAGCGATATCCTTGAAAGTAACGGATCCAGCTCCATGGCTACCGTATGTGCCGGAACACTTGCTCTTATGGATGCAGGGGTTAACATTACCCGCCCTGTCAGTGGTATTGCCATGGGACTTATCTCCGAGAACAAGGGTCAAAACTATGCGATACTCTCGGATATCCTTGGCGATGAAGACCACTTGGGAGACATGGACTTCAAGGTAACCGGTACGGAGAAAGGTATCACTGCAACACAGATGGACATCAAGGTGGACGGTCTATCCTATGAGATCCTTGAAAATGCGCTGGCACAGGCACGTGAGGGACGTATGCACATTTTGGGTAAGATCATGGAGACGATCACCGAACCGAGAGAAGATCTCAAGCCACACGCTCCACGCATCGTCAATCTACGCATACCGAAAGAGCTTATCGGTGCTGTGATAGGCCCCGGAGGCAAGATCATCCAAGGCATACAAGAGAAATCCGGAGCCAATGTCAATATTGAAGAGGTGGACGGAATGGGTCTCATCGAAGTGAGCGGTACAAATAAAGAGAGCATCGACAAGGCTTTGGCGATGATCAACTCTATTGCTGCCGTTCCGGAAGTGGATAAAGTCTACACCGGAAAGATAAGCTCGCTGATGCCTTACGGTGCATTCGTAGAGTTCTTGCCGGGTAAAGACGGACTTCTTCACATCTCCGAAATAGATTGGAAACGCTTTGAAACAATCGAAGAAACCGGTTTGCAACAAGGAGCGGAAATAGAAGTGAAGTTGATCGAAATAGATCCAAAGACCGGAAAGTTCAAGCTTTCGAGAAAGGCGTTGTTGGAGAAACCCGAAGGTTACAAAGCACCCGAAGGCAACAACAGACCTCCTCGTCAAGAGAGACCGGAACGACAAGAGCGATTCGTACACAGACCTCGCAGAAACAACAACGAGTAACATTCGGAACATCCGATACATAAGAGAAAAGGCACGCACCTGTCCGGTACGTGCCTTTTTCATATTCTTGCCGTCACTTTACCCCTGTCAGGCTTTCTCTTTCAGCAGATAACGAGAGGAGAAGAGCAGGGAGAGCTGCAACCTCAACCATATCAGCGAAGGGAAGAGAGCCTTTATGGCATAAGGAAGGAGTATCTCATTTTTAAGCGTTTTCGGCATCAGATCGCTGGTGGTAAAGCTGAAAATCATCGCTCCCGTAAGCAGTACGGCATCCCATATACGGTACCGGCTGTTCCGGTCTCTGTCTATCCACCACAGCGCAATGCCGAGATAGGCTATTATATAGGTGTTGGACTCCGTTCCGGAGCTGAACAGCACAATAAATAACAGCAGTGATGCCAAGACCGAACGCCTGAACAGCGCACTCTCATAAGCCTTGAAGCGAAGAAGCGGAAGGAGGAAAAGCAACATCCCCGGCACTATCACCAGCAGGTCGCTATACTGTTCGGCTCCCGACAGCTTACGAATCATTCCCACCAGACCCATGTTCTGCATCAGAGCAAACATATTCTGCGTATTCTTTCCACCCAAAGCCGCCAACCAGTTTCGGTACTGCTTCACGGCATAATCCCATCCGCCGAGCATCGGAAGCAGTCCGAGTAGAAGCGTCCAAAAGAAGAAGGAGAGCAGGAAGCTCTTTTTCTTCTTGGAGAAGAGCCAGAAGCATAGCCCCGCAATGCCATATATCTTGGTCAGAAAGCCCAAAGCGATGAAAAACGTAGCAGCCCAAGGCTTCTCCTTGACGGTGAAAACATAGGAGAAAATCAGCAGTGCGGCAATGAGGACATTGTACTGCTCCATCAGAAGACCCAGCAACAGCTCATTGGCTGTAACCCAAAAGATCACCGCCCTGCCGGACATGGAGAGACCGGGAATGCTCTTGATGGCATAGAAAAGCATGGCTGTACTCACGATGAGCCACAGCACGACACCCGCAACAGGCGGTAACATGGAGAAAGGAGCTATAACCAGCGTGAAGAGCGGACCATACAAGAAGCGGTCGTGATACTCTGCCGGATAGTAGGCATACAGGTCTTGATGTTGCAGGAAGTGATCCCAACTCCTCTCGAAAATCCGATAGTTGTTAAACTTCCCCCTTGCCATTTTCTTAAAGCAGGCAAACAGCAAGACGGCTCCCCACACCACCAAAGGAGTACGAGAGCTTCTGCCCAATGCTCCCAACACAGATACTACACTTTTTTTCTCCATCTACTCGGTTTTTCGGATAGTGCCGACAAACAGCCACACAAAGATAAGAAAAGCCATCGCAAAGCAACAGCTCTGCGATGGCTTCGGATAGCTATAAAAGTATCTTTACTTCTTCTTGCCCTGATTTGCTACGGCATCCATCAGTTTCTTGATCTCTTCCGGATCGCCGATGAAATAATCTTTTACCAGATTGTAGTTGTCGTCAAACTCGAACACGTAAGGCACAGCCGTTGGCAGGTTAAGGCTCACGATGTCTTCGTCTGAAATATTCTTCAACACCTTGATGATACCACGAAGGCTATTGCCATGCGCAGCCACAAGAACATCGTCATGCTCCTTAAGGGTTGGGAAGATAGTACCCTCCCAGTATGGCAAGATACGAGCCACGGTATCTTTGAGCGACTCTGTAAGCGGAAGCAGCTTTCTGTCTACCCCTGCATAGCGAGGATCGTTATGCGGTGCACGCTCATCTCTTTCGTCAAGAGGTGTGGGAGGAATATCGTAGCTACGACGCCAGATATGTACTTGCTCATCGCCGTACTTCTCTGCAGTCTCCGCCTTATTAAGCCCTTGCAACATACCGTAGTGCTTTTCGTTCAGCACCCAATGCTTCTCTACCGGAATCCAGTCCAGATCCATCTGATCCAATACATTGTTAAGGGTTTTTACCGCTCTCTTCAAGTATGAAGTGTAAGCCTTACCGAAACGGAATCCGGCAGCTTTCATCTCCTTACCTGCTTTGATTGCTTCTTCTATGCCTTTCTCGGAAAGATCAACGTCTGTCCAGCCTGTAAATCTGTTCTCTTTGTTCCACTGGCTTTCTCCGTGGCGAATAAGGACAAGTCTTTTCATGTCTGATATCTTCTATGGATTATGTATGTGAATTAAATTCTATCCTGCAAGGCTTTAGCTCTTCTGCCATTGCCTTTCACAAAGATAACGAATATTTATCACAAGCAAAGAGCCATACTCACACTCTCACCCCTCCCCCTTTTTCTCTTCTGTGCGGACATAAAAGAGGATAAATGCGTACAAAAGTTCTCTTTATCGTATTCATTTTCTCCGCTCAACGCATTCACATCTCCAAACCGAAGCACGATTGCCATTATTCAAGCCCCGATTTCCACCCTTCAAACTCCGATTGCTACACATCAAGCCTTGAAAAAGAGTTTCCAAAAGGTTTAGAGCAACTTCTATACACTTACAAACAAAAATATTAACCGGTTTACGATTGTTTTATCATCCGATTACTGCTTGAAACATTGCCATCACAGCCATCAGGGCTAATAATAGCTGAAGAAGTGAATAAAGTGGAGAAAGAAAAATCTCAAGGTAACTCCACTGCCGGAGCTGCTTTGAAATCTCTTTTTATCCTGTTTCAGAATAGTGTTTCTACTATTTGCCGGAACCGACACTTATGCTTTCGTCTGCCGATTGATTCAGACGAGATTCTCCATTGACACTCTTTCGGATAGAAGATTTAAGCTCTTTGTTGCCGAACGTATAGCTCACACCGAGCGTGAGCTTAGGGCTATGCCAGTTTTTGGAAAAGGAGATCGGGGTATTCATTCCCACTATCTCTCCCCTGGCAATATTGGTATTGAAAAGGTCGTATCCCGTTAAGGAGAATTTCCAGCTGCCCATACGTTTGCTGAGAGTAAAGTCTACCCACCACTGTTTTTCTGTCTTGTAAACTCCCACAAAAAGAGGGCTGTAATAGGTAATCCCGGCATCGAAATACCATTGGGCAGGCAGGTTCAGAGACTGCTTGTGTTGGACATAGTAGGCATTGAACAGACGATTGTAATCCGCAGCGTTCACAATACCTCTATCCTGCTGAAGATGATATGCCAGATAGATTGAAGCAAACCACTGCAAACCATTCTCCCGGTAAATGAGAGGTATCGGTGCTCCGGCAACAAAGCGCAAGTAACGGCTGTTTTCAAGGTTTGTTTTAGCCAAAGTATAGCCCCCTTTATGAGGCTTCAGGTATTCGATGATCGGATTTTTCTCATCCGACAGGCTCACTTCCAGCATAGCCGCCCTCAAATAGGTATAGCTGAGGGAGAGATTGTATCTTGTGCTGTTTTTCAAATCAGGGTTTCCTTCACGCGACAGAAAGCCCGAAGAGGACGAGACATAAGGCATGAGGTCTCGGAAAGATGGGCGTTTGTAATAGGTCTGCAACATGGTCGAAAAACGATGCTTACGGGAGAAGTCGTAAGAGAAAGAGAGGTAAGGCTGCCAGTTTAAGAAAGCATCCGCCTTGCTCTTTTCCATTCCGATCCAGTGGTTATCCCGTTGGTCATAGTTGAGTTGCACCCCTGCATAAGTATCTACAGCCTCTTTGCGATAGCGTAGAGAGAGATAAGCGGAAGTGCTGCTCTCCTTATAGCCATTGCTCTTACCATCGGGAGAGTCTTGGGGCATGGTGTCAAACCTGCTGTCGTTTCGGATACCGCCAAACTGAGTACTAATGGTAGAGGTGAAGCGGAAAAGGAAGTCCGTTGCGATCCTGAAGTAATGATACCGGTCTTCCAATGCGCCGTTGATGGCGGAGTTGTGAAAATAGTCTCGACGGTTAAGGCTGAAAGTGTAGTCCGCATAGTTGTTCCAGCTCCACCTTTTCCCGGATGAAGAGTGGAAAAGATTTACCGTTCCCACTTTTCTATCCATATCTATCCTGTTGGAGGTATTGTATTCCAATCTTTCGTCAGAGAGGGTAAGATAACTTCTCACCCCGATCAGATGCCGAGGAGATACCTGCCACTCCGATCCTATTTGGATACCATGCCCCCGATAAGGATTTACAGAGGTTGTATCGGCTCCTATGGATGTTGTCAGTGTCTCTTTTCGGCGATTGTCGAAATATTGGTAAGCAAGATAGTTTCTTGTATTTCCTTTGTTATAATTAAGGCGTACACGACTGTTGCCGGACAGCAATGCCTGATAGGATATATCCGCAGAAAGAAAAGCGTTAAAGCCTTCGTTCGGCTTTTTCTTGGTGATAATATTCAATACTGCATCTACACGTGTGCCGTACTCAGGACCTGGATTTCGGATGAGTTCCACGGATTCCACATCGGCTATACCGAGAGAAGCAAGATAGGTATGCACTTCATTATTTGACAATCGAAGTATCTGACCATTGACGGCAACGGTCAGATTGTAAAACCCGAAGATGGATAGGCTGTTGTTTTCATTCACTTGTACACCCGGCAGGAGCTTTATACCATCCAAGAGAGTTCCGCCCACGGCAGCAGGATTGGCGGACAGATTATATACGGCATTGCTTCCTTTGTAAGACACAAACGGGCGTCGGCTCACAACAACCACTTCGTCCAACTGTTGCGACCTCAAATTTATGACGATCGGAGGCAGCTCTACCTCTTTTTCTGAAACGGTTACCGCATTGTTTTGAGGATAGTAACGCTCCCCTAAATAAGAGACCAGAAAGCGGTATCTGCCTTGTGGCAATTCCTGGCGAAAATATCCTTTAATATCACATACTGCCGGATAGAGCTGTGTTGTATCCCGAATGTTCTTGAAAACAACAATGGCATTGGTCAGCGATTCTCCTGCCTGATCTTTGAGATGACCCGAAACCTTGTAGCTGTTGTGCTGTGCCATCAAGGAGAGCATGGGGCAGAAAAGAAGTAAAAGAAGAAGTTTTTTCATACTGCAATATCAGACTAAAGGGGCGATTTCTCCGGTCGGAATTTCAACACCGGCACGTATAGAGCATCTATTGTTTGGAAATCAGCCCTCGTTATTAAGCTTTATCTTTTTTGCAAATATAGATATTTTATAAAAGCAGTAAATGTATTATTAGCATAGTTCTTGGAAGGAGGCAGATATTCAAGAGAGGGCATAAAAAAGAATCGGGATCGTAAAGATTACAATCCCGATTCTCTGTTTTATTTTCTCGTAAAATATCCGGCTATTATCCCTTCTTATATGCGACATAAGCCGTATAGCCACCATTCAGATTATAAATGGTAAAGTTTTTTGCAGAAAGCATCTTTGCAGCTCTGAGCGAACGACCTCCGGATCTGCAGTAAACAAGAACGGGCTTTTTCGGATCAAGAACCTTCAATGCTCTCTCCAGGAAGTCGTTCTGAGTAACATCTATCAGAATGGCTCCCGATATAAAGCCGGCATCATACTCGGCTTTAGTCCGAACATCGACAATCTGCATATTGGGATTTGCAGCCAATAGTTTGTCCAGCTGTGATACTTCCACATTTGTAATTGTTTGGACTGTCTCTTGCGGAGAGGAACTCTTGCAACCGACGAACAAGGCAGCAACAGCAAGAGCGGATACCACAAATAGTGCTGCTATAACTCTCTTATAATTCATGACTCCTCTACTTTATGGTTTAAGCGAAAGTGATAAGGAAGTAGTTTTTCTTGCCTTTCTGTGCAAGGATATACTTCCCGGCAAGAAGATCCGAAGAGGTCAATACCATCCCTTCACTCTCTACTTTCTCTTTGTTTATACTCACTCCTCCACTCTTTAGAAGCTTACGAAGCTCTCCACGAGAGGGGAACATTGCAACCTCATCGGCTAATAGATCCAATATGTTGATACCCTCCCCGTTGATCTTATCCATGGGCAGTGTAGCAGATGGGACACCTTCAAAGAGTGCAAGAAGTGTATCTTCGTCCAGCTTGGTAAGTGCTTCTCTGGTTGCATTTCCAAAAAGGATGGCAGACGCTTCCACGGCGGACTCGTAGGCTTCTCTTGAATGCACCATACAGGTAACCTCTTCTGCAAGTCTCTTTTGCAAAGGACGCAGATGAGGTGCAGCAGCTTGCTCTTCTTCCAATGCCGCAATCTCCTCTTTGGTAAGGGATGTAAAGATCTTAATGTACTTGGCTGCGTCTATATCCGAGACATTGAGCCAGAACTGATAGAACTTATACGGTGAGGTGTATTTCGGATCCAGCCAGATGTTTCCACTCTCTGTTTTCCCGAATTTAGCACCATCAGCCTTGGTGATAAGCGGACAAGTGAGAGCGTATGCTTCGCCTCCCAATGTCCGGCGAATGAGTTCCGTACCGGTGGTAATATTACCCCACTGGTCGGATCCTCCCATCTGCAAACGACAACCTTCATGCTGGTAAAGATAGGTAAAGTCGTAGCCTTGTATCAGCTGGTAAGAAAACTCGGTAAATGAAAGCCCTTCTCCACTCTCTCCGGAAATTCTCTTCTTTACAGAGTCCTTTGCCATCATGTAGTTTACAGTGATATGCTTGCCGACATCCCGGATAAAGTCCAAGAAGCTGAACTCTTTCATCCAGTCGTAGTTGTTCACCAACTTGGCTGCATTAGGGGCATCGCTCTCAAAATCGAGGAATTTTGCCAGCTGTTTGCGTATTGCCTCCTGGTTATGACGCAAGGTATCCTCGTCTATCAACTTTCTTTCGGCACTTTTCATGGATGGGTCTCCAATCATTCCGGTAGCTCCTCCAACAAGAGCTATGGGGCGGTGTCCCGCTCTCTGAAAGTGACGAAGCATCATGACACCCACAAGGTGTCCTATGTGTAGAGAGTCCGCCGTAGGGTCTATACCCACATAAGCAGAAGTCATCTCCTTCATCAGGAGTTCTTCCGTACCGGGCATCATGTCATGGATCATACCTCTCCAGCGGAGTTCTTCGACAAAATTTATCATCTTGGTATATATGGCTTAGTGTATGTGTATGCTTAGATTTCAATCTTCATGATCTCGAATGTTACAGTACCGCTTGGCACTTTTATCTCAACCACATCCCCGACCTTCTTTCCTACAAGACCTTGAGCAATGGGAGTGGATATGGAGATCTTACCGGCACGCAGGTCGCTCTCTGTGTCCGAAACCAGAGTATAAGTCATGACAGCATTGTTGGCTTTGTTCTTTATGGTTACCTTATTCAGCATGTGCACTATGTCCGTACCAATCTTAGATGTATCCACAATACGTGCATTCATCAACTTGGAGCGCAACTGAGCTATACGTGCTTCCAATAACCCTTGAGCCTCTTTCGCTGCAGAGTATTCTGCATTTTCAGAAAGGTCGCCCTTGTCTCTCGCTTCTGCAATCTGGTTAATCACATCAAGCCTGTCCACCGATTCGAGCTTCTTTATCTCCTCTACAAGCTTGTTGTATCCCTCTTCCGTAAGGAGTGTATATCCTGCCATAATATAAAGTTTGTTTCAAAATATTGAGACCTCACGCCATAGAGATGAGGTATAAAAAATATTTAGACCAAGACTTTCGCCTCGATCTAAAAACATGAAAATATTCACAATAAGGTATTTACTCGGACAAAGTTAAGGTTAAATATGGATATTAGCAAGGAATGCTTTATAAATGTGAGCCTTGAGATCCCCTATCGAAATGCCCAAAGCCTCGGCAAATACACTATAAACATCCGTGATGTCCTGACTGCTCTCATCGCTTTCCAAGAGGAACGGCTTCTCTTTCAGCCATGATAGAATACCGGGATCACTTGGAACGACTCGGAGAGAGACTATAATGCTCGCCCGATAAAGCTGCTCCAAAAGCATCTGCTTGCCTCTGAACCCATGCACAATCCAAGCAGGAGGATGAGGCAAGAGCCCTCTCACGGATGCAAGAGACAACAGCCTGTCCCAACCACCTACCATGTGAAAGAAGCAGGGCAGGCAATACTCGGATGCTATACGCAGCTGCATTTCGACCCATGCGGTCTGCTCGTCAAGAGAGATGGATGAACGTCTGTCCCAACCGATCTCTCCAATCGCCACAATATTGTTTCCCTTAGGATTCTGCAAGTATTCACGCAGAATGGATTCTCCCTCTTCCAGGGTCAAATCTTGCCTAAGAGACATCGGATGTATGCCTATGGTAAGAAAATTGGAGCCGGAAGGCAGCTCTTCTTGTATGGGATCTACCACAAAAAGAGCCATACAATCCGGTCGATCTGCATATTGTCGCAGATGCGATAGATGTGTATGGCTGTCTATGTATAGCATTATTTTTATCGCCTGAAAAGACTATGGTACGGGGTCGTATCCGCTCCCTCCCCATGGATGACACCTTAAAATGCGTCGAACGGTAAGAAATAAGCCCTTGAACGGGCCATGCTTCCGAAGAGCCTGAACAGCATAGGTACTACAAGTTGGCGAGAATCTACAACTCGGAGGAGTATATGGAGAAATGCACTTCCGATAGAAATAGATCGGCAAAAGCAGTATCTGCACCAATAGTTTCTTTATCATTCTGTTTCCTCCTTTCGTTCCAAAGAGCGACAAACCTCAGTGAGCTTTCGCAGAGCCTTCTTTACCCCCTGCTCTATTGCAGAATAGGAGGAAATGCCATCTCCTATATAAAGAAAAGCAACAAGAAGGCCGAAACTCTTTTCGGCTTGAGCCAGCAACTCGTTCTTGTGAAGACGATAAGCTTCTTTGGTTCTTCTTTTTACCAGATTTCTATCCACCGCATGCTTGAGCCGCTTTTTCGGAACACTTACCAACAGTTCCACGGGAGCAAGCATGTCTACCTCTTTTCCACAAGCGTAAACAACCTTGAAAGGATAAGCTACAAATCCGGTACGAGAAGAGAATACCCTTTCTTTATGAGAATTAAGATAGAGACGCTGCGACTTTGGGAATGTAGCTTTGGACACCTGTTTTACTTATGCTTCTTAATATAGTGCTCAAGAGCAGCAGTCATTGAAGGGAACTCCGGAGATGGAGCTTCGATATTCACTTCAAATCCATTCTCTCTAAGAGCCGAAGCGGTAGCCTCCCCGAAACAAGCAAGAAGCTGTTTGTTTTGCTTATACTCAGGATAGTTGCTCTTTAGAGAGGTTACACCATTGGGGCTAAAGAATATGAGAAGATCGTATCCATCTATCTCTTCCTTTGTAAAACCATTAGGAACAGAGCGGTATATCGCACTGGTAGAATAAGGGATCTTTTTACTGTCCAATACTGCAACAATATCTTCCTTTAGTCCTTCTATTCCGGGGATGAAGTAAGTCTCCTTATTGTGCTTAAGCAAGAGAGCATGAAACTGAGCCGCCTGTCCGCTTTCGTGATAAAACACTTTGCGCTTGCGATACACAATGTACTTCTGCAAATAAGATGCAATAGCTGCACTATGACAAAAATACTTCATATCTTCCGGCATCGTCAAACGTAGCTCTTGAGTAAGCTTGAAGAAATGGTCTATTGCTGTTCTGGAGGTAAAAATGATAGCTGTATGATCTAAGATATTAACTTTCTGATCACGAAACTCTCTTGTTCCAAGTGTTTGGATAGAGAAAAACGGCTTAAAGTCCACCTCAAAACCATACTGCTCAGACAATGTTATATATGGGGACTTTCCTGTTACCGGTGCCGGCTGAGACACCAATATTCTTTTTATTTTTGCGCTCATTAAAGTCGTATCCTGTTCTTCTAAGATTAGGATTATCACACACTCATACTACGAATAAATTGCCACACAGCAACAAAGGGTAGTATTTCCAAGGCGCAAAGGTACAAAATTAGATGCAATGAATAACGAAGATTAAACTCTATTAACTTCCAAGACTTGTAAAAGGAGATTAGTCGGTAAAGAAGAAACAGAGCTAAAAAGAGCCATATAGCACTGCTTTTGTTGCTACTCCAGCTCAAGAATAAGGCAAAAGGCAGATAGAGAAATGCTCCCCACGTTGTAAACAGGACAAACTCCTGGAACTGCCATAGTCTCTTTGCCTCTGCCGTCATAAAGATAGCCCCTATAACAGACCGGATAATCCAATGAAAAACTATAAAAAGAAGGACAGTTCCGGCGGCTATCAGTAAGAACCGAGATGTAGAGAAGAAAGGATCGGAAAGATAAGACTCTACTGAAAGAAACAGGATGCAAGAAGCCAGCAGAAAGCCTTGCAATCCTAAAAAGAATTTCATCCCAAAGGAGAAGCCATAGACACTCTCCCCCAGCGCATCCTGCGGCTTAATTCTTAAAGCTCCTTTGATACTTCCAAGAGAATAGTTGGGATGAACCGCATACATCACGGCAAAAAGAAGCAACAGAAAGACAAGAGAAAACACAAAAAATGTGCTGTCATATCCGGGAGGTTCAGGAGATTCCCCTTGAAATTGATTTGGAAAAAAGGGAAAGTTCACGAAAACGTGCGATGTTTTAATATCAAGAACGCTTAGTCCAGATCTCTTCGTATTTTTCCGGAAGAAGGGCAAGGGCTGCATCTTCTTCCTGTCTCATAGTCTCTTGCTCTTCCTCTGTGGCATCTCTATACCCACAAAGATGCAAAACGCCATGAATCATTACACGAAGAAGCTCTCGGTAAGAAGGTTCGCCAAAGATTGTGGCATTACTATCAATCGTTTCAAGACTGATGACAATATCAGCAAAAAGAAGATCGTCTACGCAGTTGTCAAATGTCAGAATATCTGTCTCATAGTCATGGTTGAGACTTTTCTTGTTAAGTCTTCTTATGAAGCGGTCATCACAAAAAACGTAAGTGATCTCCCCGATACGCTTACCTTTCAACTCCGCAACTTCTCTAATCCAATTTGTAATGACACGACGCCTGAATCCGGGAACTTTTATATTGTCGTTTTCTGTTGTAAATATAATATCTGCAGATCTACTCATGGCTCAATAGGAATTAAAGAATAACAACACCAACCATTACAAAGGTAAGAAATCTATCTTATATGCTTAGCTTCTAACACCATCCCTAAATATGTACCACGCGTGTAGCGCAGAGCCGATACAAAATAAAAGCATCCACAAATTTGAAGCCGTGTAAACAAAGTATGCAGCCACAGCCATTGCAACAGCACCTAAGAAACCTATGCGATGTAAGCGCCGTTTTGTCGGAGAGATATCTTTATCTCTCTTAGGAATGGAGAGAAAATAGTACAACAATAGTAATAGCACCCCAAAAGTGTAAATAAAAAAACCGCTTTGAGATCCAAGAAAAACAAGGAACGTTCCTCCCATTGTAATGAACGTCCCTAAAAGTACGGCGATATAGCCTTTTGGCATTCTTTTTTCCGCTGACATGAATATCTCTATATATTTATATTGTTATCTATGAGCCTGATAGATTCTTCACTTTCTCTCTATCTATGATGTAAAGATCCTCATTGGGGGCTTTCATTAAAAATGTCTCACGAGCAAATCTCTCCAACTCAGACTTATCGAACTGTAGCTCCTCCAACATCTCTTTCTCTGTTGCAATCTGCTTTTGCAACTCTGCTTTCTCTCTTTCCAACTCATTGATTTGGTCATAGTACTTCATCTGATTGTACAGATTATCATCGCTCGGCCAAAGCAAGAATAGTGCAATCAGTATGGCAAAGAGTCGTCCGGGAGTAATTTTTCCGGAAATCTTCTGAACAATTTTTGTTGCTCGTTGAATATCTATTTCTGGCATAATCTAAAATGTTCAATTTCAGGAATAACATAAGCCTCCACCTCTTCATAAGAAAGCTGATGCATGGCTTCTATGTAAATCTTATTTCTGTAGTACTTATCAAACAGATCGTCTTGCTTTATCACTTCATCCTGCAAGGAGAATATTCCTACAGTTGCTTCTACATCCTTTTCAGAAATTCTTTTCCACTGTTCGGATTCAACCTCTATGTATGAGAGCAACAAATCTTCTGTTACCTCAAAATCTTTCTCATCCGGATCAAATCTCTCATGATAAAATCTCAATCGAAGTCCCTTATAACGCCCCATCACTTCAGATGTTGTAAACGCCGGATTGATAAGAATCTTCTTCTTTGCCGGAAGTTGATGAGCAAAAAGACCTCCCATTGAACTTCCTATAATCACATCCGGTTCTTCTCGATGCACAATGTCCGAAAGAAAACGCAGAGCCTCATGAGCATTAAGAGGGATGTCCGGTGTCAGTATATGATCTTTAGGAAGAAGATCTCTCAAGAATCTCCCACGAGAACTCATACAGGAAGAAGTTAAACCGTGCAGATAAAGGATAGTAAGAGTTTTCATATACGCCCTATCTCACCAATACAAGCTTCCACAATTCCTCTATTTCCGAAAAGCGCGAGTCGATATTTCTAAAATATTCCAACTTATCTTCTATCTTCGTCGGAATAGCATCCTTATGACCATCCAGTAGCAACGTGGAGAGAGAGAGATAATCATTGGATAGCTCCTCCCGTAAAAATACGAGAAGCTCATCCTTTACTCTTTCTATCTCTATTTTGCTTTGAAGATTATACGTTGGAGCACAGATGTCTTTAGGAGAGTTTCCAATACCCGGCCTACAATCCATAAGAGTTCTTTTAAGGATTATACGTTCATCCTGCATTCCTGCAAACTTCTGCCAAGCCTTAACAAGCTGCTCCTCTGTAAAAGCACTTTCTCTCAGATTCGTTTCGGACCTACTCTCCCGTATCTTCTCGTCATCATCATTGGCATGAGAAATAGAGAAGCTAAACTTGCTCTTATAGGCTTCCCTCTGAAGCTTTTGCGGAGGAGTTACGGGAGTATTATATGTAAGAGAAGGAGACTCCCTCAATATGGAAGTTGACAGTGCAGGATTTGGTTCTACATTACTCCTCGAGGTATCTCGTCCGGAAGGTTCTCTCTGATCTGTCTGAGGAGGTGTGTTTGTAGAAGAATTTAGTTCCGAACTATTCTGTGCACACATATTGATGAGAGCAACTTCCGCAGAAAGTCTTTTACTGGAAAGCTGTCTATACTTCTCCTCATAGCCGACAGAGACTTTCAGACAATTCCAAATCATGGCTTTGGAGCAAGTCTGTGCAGCTTTTATATAGCGTCCTCTTACACTATCTATTACTTCAAGCATGGAGGCCGTTCTAGGGTCTTGAGCCAATAATACATTACGGAAGAACGCCGAGAGTCCTGTCATAACCTGAAGAGGATCAAAACCTTTGACAAGAACCTCCTCCAATAAAAGCAGGCATTGATGATAGTCCCCTCTTAAGACATAGGCCAAGAATCTAAAATAAAGAGCCTCATCCAACTTCCTAAGATTTTCCAGAACAGATTGGTACGTGATATTTCCTTGTGTAAAGCCCGCTATTTGGTCAAATATGCTAAGAGCATCTCTCATCCCACCATCGGCATGTACGGCTATTGTCTGTAATGCTTCGGGCTCTGCAGATACTCCCTCTTGTGAGGCGACATAAGCAAGATGGTTAGCAATATCCGGAACAGAAATACGATTAAAGTCAAAAGTCTGGCAACGTGAAAGTATCGTAGGCAGGACTTTGTGTTTTTCTGTTGTAGCAAGAACAAATATTGCATGAGCCGGTGGCTCCTCCAAGGTCTTAAGAAAAGCATTAAATGCCGATGAAGAAAGCATGTGTACCTCATCAATGATATAGACCTTATATCTTCCGGTCATGGGACGGACTTGCACCTGATCTATAAGATTTCGCATCTCATCCACAGAGTTATTGGATGCTGCATCCAACTCTATAACGTTGTAAGAGCTCTGTTCATTGAACATCTTACAGCTCTCACAAGCGTTACAAGCCTCACCCTCTGAAGTCCTATTAGTACAGTTTATTGTTTTCGCAAATATCCGAGCACAAGAAGTCTTTCCCACTCCACGAGGACCACAGAATAGATAAGCATGTGCAAGCTTATCTTCCGTAATGGCATTCTTCAAAGTGGTTGATAAGGCATCCTGTCCTATCACACTTCTAAATGTAGCAGGTCTATATTTTCTTGCCGATACAATATACTGACTCATTGCTTCTACGGATATTATAGGGAAGAAGCCCTAACACGTGTGCACCTCCTTAAAATCCTTCTGTAAAAATTTTATGCCTTGCTAGCATACAAGCTCCTACGACTCCTGCCATATCTCCGAGTTGTGAATTCCGGAGCGTGGTATCCTGGTTGACCATATTAAGAGAGTACTTCCGAATAGCCGTCCTAAGCGGCTGTATAATGTAGTCTCCTGTCTTGCAAAGTAGCCCCCCAAGAACTACAACGTTGGGATTAAAGAGATTGATCAATCCAGAAATATGTTTACCTAACTCCTGTCCAATCTCTTCAAGAATCTCTATACAGAGAATATCCTCTTTTATGGTAGCTTCCAAGATTTCTTCGAGCGATACATTTTCTATTGTCTCAGAAGAATAGTTCTTTTCTGCAAGCAGAATAGAGCTACTTCCGTTCTGAATTCTGTTTATAAACTTTCGATGTATGGCACTTCCGGAAGCCTCTGTTTCAAGACAGCCTTTTTTCCCGCAACGACAAATGATTTCATTATCATAGGCGTGGATGTGTCCAAACTCTCCGGCAAATCCGCTCTTACCATTGTAGGGCTTACCATTGACGATAACTCCGAGACCCAATCCCCAAGCAGCATTTACGAAAAGCATATTAGACTCCATCGGAGCATAATGAGTGATGTATTCACCATAAGCACACGCCCTTGAGTCATTATCAATATAGGTCTCTATGCCAAGGTGCTCATTAAAATAGTTAGTCAAAGGCTCATTGAAGAAGTTAAAGTAGCTATAACTATATCCGGTCTCCGGATTTACCCGACCAAACATATTGATCTCGACACTGAATATCTTATCTCGATCCACAGTCGGGCGAGTCAAAAATGTCTTTATCTCCGCAACAATATTCTGGAGACCCTCCATTGTATTCTCAAAGCGAAAAGGCATCTCCATGGATGTCTCCACAATCTCTCCGGCAAAGTTCATCAAAGCGATGTTGATGGTATTGACTCCAAAATCAATCCCCAAAAAATGCGCACAATCCGCATTCACGCCATATAGGAATGGGTGTCTTCCTCCTCCACCAGCTTCAAGTTTTCCACAATCCCCAATCCAGCCGGATTTGCAAAGCTCCATAACAATCTTGTTGGTAGTGGGCAGACTCAATCCTAAATTCTTTGCGATACTGGTCAAGGTAGAGTTTCCTACTCGTAACAAGTATGCCAATATTTCTCTTTTCTGCAAAAGATTTTTTCCACTTGACTGTAAGGAATGTTCTAACTTCTTATTCATTGCTGCATTGCGAGGATTTATCTATTGATGATGCTTCTGTGCAAATATAGATAAAACTATTTGTTTAAGAGACTTTCAAAAGAGACGATTCTTAAATTTTTGACAGATAGAAAACAACGGATATAAAGAAGCAGCAAATCCCCAAAATCATAAGTAAAATTATCACTAAACAACAGAAAAAGCTCTTTTCCATAACATGAAAAGAGCTTTACATCACATTCGTTTCAAACAAGATGCTCCACAACTTGAAGCTAAGGATTGTCTATTCTACAATATCCTATCCGGGACAAAAACTGACGAATACGAGAATAAACAACCGGAGTACAAGGGACAAGAGGCAAACGAAGGACATTCTCAATAAGCCCCATACAGTGTAAGGCACTCTTGATACCACTGGGGTTGCCTTCCACGAACAAGAGTTCATAAAGCTCTACCAAAGACCTTTGCACATGGGCAGCTTCAGCAAACTTCCCCTGACGACAGAGAGATACCAATCCTCCGAACTCTTTAGGAAGCGCATTCCCAATAACAGATATCACTCCGTCTCCTCCCATAGAGATATAGCTGAGAGTAGAGCTGTCATCCCCACTAAAAAGAGCAAAGTTTGACGGTCTCTGTTTAAGTATTCTTTCTATCTGGGTAATAGATCCCGAAGCCTCTTTTATTCCAATGACTTTGTCAGGAAATGCTTGTGAGAGTCGTAAGACAGTTTCCACCTGCATATTGACACCTGTACGACCGGGGATATTATACAGAATCACAGGTTTAGAAGATGCTTCTACTACCTCCGAGAAGTGTGCATACAGCCCCTCTTGAGACGGTTTGTTATAGTAGGGTGCCACTGAGAGTATTGCAGAAATGCCCTCCATAGGAAAACGACGTATTTTCTTGCAAAGCTCTCTTGTGGCATTCCCTCCCATACCGACAACGATAGGGACTCTCTTGTCCACTACCTTCTGTACAAATGCAACTATCTTGATCTGCTCTTCTTCTGTAAGAGTGGGTGTCTCAGCCGTTGTTCCCAACGTCACCAAAAAGTCTACTCCTCCTGCAATCTGAAACTCTATCAATTTCTCAAGAGCTGAATAGTCCACCTCATAGTCAGAAGTAAATGGAGTAACAAGAGCCACCCCAAAGCCTCCTAAAGTATTCGTCTTGCAGGTCATAGTAATAATAGAAAAGCTATTTAATAATCAAGACAGCATAAAGTTATGCCTTAACGACGATCACCTCTATTTCGACAAGTCCATTCTTGGGCAATGTCTTCACTGCCACAGCAGAACGAGCAGGATATGGAGCTTGAAAATACTTGCCATAAACTTCATTCATCTCTGCAAAGTAAGCCATATCTGCAAGGAAAACAGTTGTCTTAACCACATCGGAAAATGTGCAACCCACTTCTGTCAAAAGAGCCTGAATATTCTTGAATATCTGTTCACACTGAGCTGTAACATCTGTCTCTGAAACGAAAGCTCCTGTAGCCGGATCAAGGCCAAGCTGACCCGAAAAATAAAATATCTGTCCGGCCTGAATACCTTGGCTATAAGGACCAATAGCTGCAGGAGCATTAGTGGTGTTGATTACTTTTTTCATCTTAATTCTGTTATGTATTAGGTTAGATTATAAATATTGTCTTGTTTTTATCGCTGCTTCACTGCCTCATACATTATAATACCGCCCGCAACGGAAACATTGAGAGAACCGATCTCTCCTAATAGAGGAATGGAAACCAATTCATCTGCCAATTCCATCGTCAAAGGAGAAAGCCCTGTATCTTCTGCTCCCAAAACCAAAGCAAGAGGACCGGTGTAGTTACCCTTTGTATAGGTAAGATCACTCTTCTCGGTGGCTCCAATGATGCGCACACCACTATCTTTCAAATAGTGAAGAATATCTCCCATGGTTCGTTCTCGACAAACGGCTATACGACTAAGAGCTCCGGCAGAAGTCTTTATGGCATCTCCATTTACAGAGACGGCATTCTGCTCCGCTATCACAATAGCATCTACCGCAGCACACTCGCAAGTCCGGGCAATTGCACCAAAGTTCCGAACATCCGTTATTCCGTCCAAAACTACAATAAAAGGATCCAATCCCTCTTCATAAAGGACCGGAATCACTTCGTGCAAACGATAATATGTTGTAGAGGCCTTAAATGCTATAACCCCTTGGTGATTTTTACGAGTAAGACGATCGAGCTTCTCAACCGGCACTTTCCGTATAGGAATACTGCGCTCACCGACTGCTGTAAGAAGAGTTTGCATCAGATCGCTTCTACTCTCTCTACGTACAAATATCTTATCCAACTCCTGCCCGGCTTCAAGAGCCTCTATCACGGCACGAAGTCCAAATATCATTTCGCTATCTTTTACTGCCATACGAATCTGTTTTATCATTTATACTGTTTGAGAAGCACCTTTGCATTATGGATAGCTTCGTCCGTCAGGACACTTCCACTAAGCATTGAAGCGATCTCTTTTTCTCTCTCTTCGTAGGAGAGATGATCTATATGAGTATTATACTCCCCTTGTTCATCCTGCCTCTTAAATACTCGAAGCTGCTCTTGCGCCAGTGCTGCAATCTGGGGTAAGTGCGTTATGGTAATAACCTGTACACGATATCCCAGCTCTTTCATCATTAAGCCCATTCTTTCTGCTATCTGCCCACTGACTCCGGTATCGATCTCATCGAAGATGATTGTAGGCAGAGTGGAGTGTAGTGCTATTATGGCTTTCAGAGCAAGCATAAAGCGAGAAATCTCTCCGCCGGAAGCTATTTCATTGATCGGACGAAGCTCGGAACGATTATTGGCAGAAAATAGAAAGCGAACCTTGTCCATCCCATTTTCAGAGAGACTACCCTCTTCCCAATCCACCTCTATCCGGAATAATGCTCCTGCAACACCAAGTTGTTTAAGTTCTCTTTCAAGAGGTTCTGAGAGACTTTTTGCCGCCTCGACTCTGGACAGATGAAGCTCTCTTGCAGTAGCCAATACCTCGGCATAAGCTACATTCATAGCCTGAGCCATATCTTCAAGTTCACTTGAGCCGTTTCCTATCGCACTAAGAGACTTCCTGTAACTCTCTTGCAGCTCAAGCAACTCTTTTGTATTCTCTTTCTTATGCTTGTGAAGGAGTGTCTGTATGAGATCCATTCTTTGAGTCAGCTCTTCAACCTGAGCAGGATTTGCGCCAAAAGCATCTATCTTTTGGACACACTCTCTGGACAACTCCTTTAATTCTATCTTGACACTCTCCAATCGCTCGGCGTAACCCTCTGCATCTGTCCAATAAGAGAGGACACCCTGCATAGCTTTGGCAGCATCCTCTATCTGAGAAAGAGCAGAAGGAACATCATCTGCATCGGACAGGTATGCAACCTTTCCTATTGCTTCTGTTATTTCCTGTGAGTGCTGCGCCTGCGACAGTATGCTCTGAATCTGCTCCTCTTCCAGCGGTTTAAGGGAAGCCTCGGCAAGTTGGCGATACTGATACTCTATGTACTCACGTTCGCTACTTTGCCTTTGCAACTCTTCCGTTCTTCTCTCCAAAGCTTTTTTTAGAGATTTGTAGAGTTGGAGCTGTTCCCTGTAACGAGAAAGTATCTCTCTGTTTTGCCC
Organism: Porphyromonas sp. COT-108 OH1349; assembly: GCF_000768755.1. NCBI lineage: Bacteria > Pseudomonadati > Bacteroidota > Bacteroidia > Bacteroidales > Porphyromonadaceae > Porphyromonas > Porphyromonas sp. COT-108 OH1349. The sequence continues at coordinate 120,853 of NZ_JRAH01000022.1, forward strand.
GACAACATCAAGCACGGAGATCTGAAAGGAAGACTCTCCTATCAGCATATTGTTGTGCTGAGAATGGATATCTATCAATCGCTCTCCGAGAGTTCTCATCTGTTGAGCGGTTACCGGGGTATCATTTATGAAAGCCCTGCTCTTACCGGAAGCCAAGATCTCTCGACGGAAAGTGCAGGTATCGTCCTCTGCATCCAAATCTTCCTTATTCAATATCTCCTTGATATCGGAAAGGAATGAAATATCAAACGTTGCTTCGACAACACTTTTTGTCTCTCCTTCTCGAATGGTCTTAACATCTGCCCGACCTCCAAGTATCAAGGCGATAGCTCCCAAAAGAACAGATTTTCCGGCTCCGGTTTCCCCTGTGATGGAGGTCATTCCGGAAGTAAAATCAATCCTTGTTTCCTTAATGAGAATAAAGTTCTTAATGTAGAGAGACGTTATCATAATACTTGTCTACAAATGTAGCGTTTTTGTCGGGAACAATCTCTTTATGAGAGCCACAACTTTAGGCTCTTTACCCATAAGTCGGATCACCTCATCCACTTTAGCATCTTCCCATATCCAAAGCCACGATCCCTTTTCGGGAAAAGTCTCAAAAGTCTCCAAACTTTTTCTTATCTCATCTTTTGCCTGCTCCGAATGCTCCATAAGACGATCCAATCCCTTACGATGATAAAGATACCAGACAGTCAATAGCTGTTCCGAAAGATCTGCAACCAACGTAAATCTACTTTTGGAAAGAGCATTGGCACCCCATCCGCTCCACTCTCCACGAGAGGCAGCACTCTTGGCAAGAGTGGTAGCTTGTCTTAAGTAAGACACTCCTCCGTTCTCTTCAAAACTTGAGAGCCAAAGTCCCAAAGCGACCCCTCTGTAAAAAGACAGGAGTGCTTCAAGTTGGGATGTAGGTTCTTGCTGATAAGCTATAAGTGTTCGAGAAGACTGATAATCAAAAACGACCTCTTTATCGTACCACTTGAAAAGAGTGCTGTACGCGGAAGAGTGATACACCGGACGCCTCACGTCTATGGTTATATCTGCCACGATACGAGAAGAAGCAACTTGCCTGGGATAGATTGTCAGCAAAGCCATAGGGATCGGCACCTCTATCTGCCTCTCCCCTGTATTAAGATAAGAAAGGCTCTCTCTTTCCATGCTGCTCATCGCCTGTCTTTGGTGAGACGGCAGAGCAGAGACATCGATACGCACGGAAAAGAACTGTGCCGAACTTTGTGCCTCTATCTCTTTGATGGAAAAAGAGACAAGCAAAGAGAAAAAGAGCAAGAGCCTTGAGAGTCTCATCAGAACAAGATTCGCACTATTTCTTTTGCCACATCGGCTTTAGACATAAGAGGAAGATCGTGTCGCTTTCCGTCTGCTTCCAAGACCGATACTTTATTGGTATCCACGCCGAACCCGGCACCTTCGTGAGCCATAGAGTTGAGGATGATGGCATCAAGATTTTTACGCTTCATCTTATCCAAAGCGTATGATGTTCCCTCTTCTGTCTCCAAGGCAAATCCGATCATCTTTTGATGCGATTGCTTTATGGCTCCGATTCCTGCCGCAATATCCGGATTGGCAATGAGTTCCAAGTTCCACACCTCTTTCTTCTCTCTTTTGACCTTATCCCCTTCCGGAGAAGCCACTCTATAATCTGCAACCGCTGCACAGAATATGGCAGCATCCGTCTCTGCATCGAAACAAGAACGCACCGCAGCCTCCATTTCCAAAGCGGAGGTTACTTTAATCAGCTTACTCACCTCTTTATCGGATGGCATCACAGACGCAGGACCGGTAACGAATATCACCTCTGCTCCCTCTTCATGCAATGCTTGAGCAAGAGCCGTTCCCATCTTTCCGCTGGAGTAGTTACCGATAAATCGTACCGGGTCTATCTTCTCATGAGTAGGTCCGGACGTTACTATCACTCTTTTTCCTAAGAGTCTTTTCTCTCCGGAAAGGGATTCCGACACCCTGCGGAAGATCTCTTCCGGCTCCTCCATACGCCCTTTGCCGATAAGTTTGGAGGCAAGAAAACCCTCTTGAGGAGAAATAATGGTGCAACCTCTCTCTTGAAGTCTTTGGAGATTTTCCTGAGTGGTAGGGTGTGCAAACATATCCAAATCCATTGCCGGAGCGATATAGACCTTTGCTCTTGTAGACAGATATGATGTGATGAGCATATTGTCCGCCACGCCGTAAGAGCACTTCGCAATGGTGGAAGCCGAGGCAGGAGCTATGATAAAAGCATCCGCCCACAATCCCAAGTCCACATGGCTGTGCCACTGACCGTCTGCCTTGTCGAAAAACTCGGATATGACCGGTGCTTGAGACAGCGTAGCAAGCGTAAGTGGAGAGATAAACTCCTTCGCCGCAGGCGTCATGATCACTCGCACTTCCGCACCGGCTTTCACAAACAGCCTTACAAGAGTGGCGGCTTTATAGGCTGCGATACTTCCTGTTATCCCTATGACGATATGTTTACCCTGCATCATTTTTTATTTCTTTGGTGCGTGTATTTCGGCATACACTTTCATGAACTCCAACTTTGTGTTACGAGGGAAGTCCGAAGACAATATCCAGTCGTAATATCCGGGATCTCTTTTCAACACTTCGGCAGCAACCTGATTGCGATACTTGCCAAAAGCGATCACTTTTTCATCCTTATCGTTCCACTGCAAACGCCCTGCGTAATCCACCACACGGCGTTGCTTGGTGTACTCATCCAAGAAATCCACATCTCCTTGCAGGTCATCATATCTGTCGAGCTGCCCTAAAAGGACCTCATACGTAGCTATCGTATCTGCCTCTGCAGAGTGTGCGTCCACCAGCTCTTTATTGCAGTAAAACTCATAAGCCGCAGCAAGAGTACGCTGTTCTTTCTTATGGAATATCACCTGAACATCTATCACTTTTCTGTCGGAGAAGTCCACGGGAATTTCTGCCCTTAGAAACTCCTCCACAAGCATGGGTAAATCGAATCTGTTGCAGTTGTATCCGCCAAAGTCGCAATTCTCTAAGATACGAGCCAGATCCTTTGCTATGCTTTTGAATGGGGGTTCATCTTTGACATCCTCATCCGATATGCCGTGTACCGCTGTCGCTTCTGCCGGAATGGGTATTTCGGGGTTGATCCGTCGGGTTTTTGTCTCTGTGTCTCCGTTTGGATAGACCTTGTGGAGAGAGATCTCCACTATTCGGTCTTTGGTAATATCCGTACCGGTAGTTTCAAGATCGAAAAAAACCAAGGGTCTTTGAAGTTGAAGCTTCATTTCTCAGTATGTATAAGTATATCAAAAAGCAGATACGGAACAGTCTCGAAAGAGCGCTCCGCATCTGCTTCTATTGTTCTGTTCATTACCTCATCAGAGGCATAACCATCGCTTTCAGCTCTACATTTTCCGGAAGAGAGGCAGGCATTACCAGACCGGGAGCGGTCTTGTCTCCGAGTTTGAACTGAAGAGTATCGGAAAGGTCGAATGTAGAGAATATGTCAAGAAGATGATTGATCTTGAAGCTTATGATCATATCCTCTCCCGAATAGGATACATCCATATACTCATCCGCAGAGGTGGAGTAGTCTATGTCTCGACAGCACATTCTAAGTGCATTTGCCTTGAGATCCAGCTCTACCATTCCCAATGTTTTATCCGAAAACATCGACACACGCCTAAGGGCTGCCACCGTCTTTTGACGATCCACTTCCAACACGTTAGCCTGTTCTTTCGGAAAGACACTGCGGTAGTTGGGATACTTTCCGGCTATCAGACTGCAACGCAAAGTAAATTCATCGCAGCTCATGATCGTATGTTTGTCTCCCACATGAATGTTGATAAGGCTTTCCGGATCCAGCTTCTGCAACAGAAGACGAATAAGCAACGAAGGCTTTCGCGAGAGAATAAACTCGACCGGAGCAGCAACCTTCACATCGCTGTTGGAGTAAAGCGCGAGAAGAAATCCGTCCGTTCCCACAAAAGAGAGTCTGTCCTCTCTGGCATCCACACAGATACCGGTTGTGATAGGGCGTGCTTTGTCCTGACTTGTGGCAAATAACGTATAAGCAATTCCCTCGTCCAACACTTTTGCCGGTACGGCATAGCTCGGAGCATCTTCCCTTAAAGGATCCATCACAGGATATTGATCTGCCGCCTCTGCCCTGTAAACGAATTGTCCGTTAAGGTAAGAAACCACAGTATTAAGATCGGCTTCGTTGATATCGAAAGTGATAATCTGCTCCGGTATCTCTCTTAAAGGCTCCAGCAAGAAAGCACTCTTGACTGCAAAAGAGAAGTCATCTCCCTCTTGTTCATCCAGATCCATCCATGTTTCAAGTCTGTTTTCCCCATCGGAAGAAGCCAAAAAGAGCTTTCCGGCACGCACTTCAAACAGAACGCTTTCTAAGATTGGCACACTGTTCCGTGATGCAATAAGGCGGCTGAGTATCTGAAGTTGCGCATGAAGCTTTGTGTTTGAGACCTTAAATTTCATATATGTAGATATTTAGTTTAATTCTTCACGACCATTCCTCCCGTCTGTTTTCAGGAGTCTTTACCCGGAGATCTCTTGCCCTCGGTTGCCGTACAACTCTTCCAAAATCAAGGATATAAGAGGCAGAAACAGAGGAGACATCACGTTGTTTTCGTACAAGGATCTCAAAGAACAAATATACATAAATTGGTCGGATGGGCAATTATTGTAAGTGAGGATGTCCTTAACTCCAATACAAAAGAGGAACTTGTATGGTTTGAATATTTTTTACTCTTGTGTACCACTAATCTCTCAAGCAGCCAAGAGGAATTACTTTGACACCATCTGTGCGAGTATATGCCATTTGTCCTCCGGTCAGAATTATCAATAAATCGGGTTCTCGTATAGGCATCTGCCGCTCTTGTTTGTTGTGTTCTCGGATGAGTCGTTTAAGTTCCAGCAGATGCTCAGCTCCCATATCTATTTCTTTGCTTCCAAGTTTACATTCTATAAGCGCATATCTACCATCCTCAAGATGAAGTACTATATCGGCTTCAAGCCCATAACGATCATTATAGTATGAGACATGACTGTTTACATCCATGGTGTAAGCCCTGAGATCTCGTACACACATCTGTTCAAATATGAAGCCGAATGTTTTTAGCTGAACCGACAACGCCTCCGGAGACATCCCGAGCAGTGCGACAGCAATTGACGGATCGCAAAAACTTCGTTTGGGAGAGCTTCTAATAGCGGTTTTACTCCGGATCGCCGGGCTCCATGCGTCTATATTCTGTATGACAAAAAGGTTCTCCAAGGCTCTTTCATAATCATTGAACGTATCCATGGACAAACAGACTTCTCCGGAAGCCGTAATATCAGACAAAAGTGTAGTTTTCTTTGCGAGAGTGGATATATTACGAGCATACGAACGTAACAGGAAATCTGCGGTCTTTGTATCTCTCTGCCGTCCATCTATGCGTGAAATATCCTCACTGCAAACCGTGCGTACATAATTTTTTGCAATAAGCAGCTGTGCCTTATGTGAGCGGGCAAAAAGAGAGGCAGGCCAACCTCCCCGAGAAGCGGCGAATATAAGATCTTCTATACTCATTTTTGATGTTTTACCATCGATATCGTAGTTCGGATCATTGAATAGATTTCGCAGGGAGACTTCCCCTGCTGAGTCCCCGGACTCCCATAAACTCATTGGAAACATCTTCATACGAGCTATTCGTCCTGTGCCGGAGTGTAGGATTTTGCTTTTTTCTATCGCATTAGACCCGGTGAGGATAAACTGACCGGGCAATCCACGCTCATCGACTTGAGTACGAACCGCATCCCATAAAACCGGAGCATCCTGCCATTCGTCTATAAGCCGAGGCACATCTCCTTTGAGCAATAATGAGGGCTTGGAAGTCGCAGTAGCAAGATACTCTTCTCTCATATCAGTATCCTGCATTTTGATAATGCTTTTGGCAAACTGCGCTGCCGTGGTTGTTTTACCGCACCATTTCGGACCTTCTATCAGCACCGCACCAAAGGCATCGAGAAGATCTTGAAGCATTGCATCGGCTGTTCTTTGAAAGTATTCCATATACTGAATATTATAAAGGCAAATGTACGAAAAGAGTTTCTTTCAGCAAATTCATTCGGTGTTTTTGTGGCATTTCATTCGGTGTTTTTGTGGCATTTCATTCGGTGTTTTTGCGGTTTGTCCGCTATCTTTTCTCTAGGGATAATCTTCTTCCCTCTATGCAAGTTTTCTAAAATTGAAATACTCTATGTTCATTTGGAGGAGGTTGTTCGGATCAATGCTGTCGGGGAAGCTTTGCCCGTCTGCCAAACAACTGTTTATCGAACCCACCCGCTATATTTACTTCGATACTATTAGTAGCGTCAATATGGTGTTTCTACAGACAGGTTTGTTATTGAACCTATCGGGTGCTTTTGAAGCCCTCATAAGGAGTTTTTCCGAAGCTCTATTTTTATATATTCCATCCCGAAAAATACTCCTTTTTTTCTTGCTCTCTATTTTGATCGGAGGGGTCATTTTCAGAGCACGACCAAACTGTTAAATCAGGGCTGTTTTATTAACACAATTTCTGATACCTATTAAGCAAAAACGCTAAACGAGCATATTGTTTCGGCTTAACGTGTTTAATTTTTCAACGAACACGTTTAGTGATTTCATTAAACACGTTTACCGGATTCGATTAACGTGTTTAGCTAAAATAACTAAGGCGCTAATAATCAGACTGCTATGTGTTTTCACCCTAAAAAGCACCTAAAAAGGAGAATTTCTTTATTAGGAAACGTTTACAGAAAAGAGTGTTAAAATTCACACCTATTAACGCGAAAAAGCCCCATGAAATGGACTGAGAAAAAATTTTTTCCAAATTCGCGATTTTCAGTAAAACCCTGATTAAAAACCTATTACAACGGCTGATTGATTTGATCTTCAAGAAGAGAGAGACGAAAGAGGTACCTGAGAGGAGAAAATTAACAGCTCCGTTTTTATATAAAAGCTCCCTGAAAATGCTGTTTTTTTTGCCCTCGTCAAAGCAGTTGAAAAGTGATAAAAACAGCCTCGTTTTGGTACAAAAAAGAAGCTGCGCCTTATCCGCTCCGAAAATGGCAGACAAGGCGCAGCTTATTTATCCTTTTAGACCTTCCCGAAGATCGGGGCAGGCTCTTCAGGAGATCTTACTTGATGTATTCAGCAATAACCGTGCTGAGTTCGCTTGGATTGATACCGCGTTTTAGGATCACCCCTTCAGGGCTGATAAGCATAAGGTGAGGAATACCGTTTACACCGTAAGCACTAGCACCTGCACTCTCTTTGTCGAAAAGGTTTTCCCACACGATACCGTGCTCTTCTTTAGCCTTTTCGTTTGCTTCAAACTTGTCCCAAGTAGCAACGCCAAGTACGCGAAGACCTTTGTCTTTATAAGCATCGTAGGCTTTGCGGATATGTGGCATGGCTGCCTTGCAAGGACCGCACCAAGAAGCCCAGAAGTCTACAAGAAGATAGCTCTTGCCGTCCATGAAAGAAGAGAACAACACTTCTGTTCCATCCTCTTGAGCAGCTGTGAAGTCTACGTAATTAACGCCTTCTTTTGTGGCTTCAAAGTTCTTTACAGCCTCATAGCCCTTGAGAAGTCTTGGGCTCTTCTTTACCATGTCGGAAGCTGCTTCATACATTTGTACGAACTCTGCATCTTCCAAGAATGGTCTTGCGAACTCGAAAGATACACGACCAAGAACATTTTCTTTATTGGCTTCATAGATGGCAAGAGCTTCTTTCTTCAAGCCTGCAATAACTTCCTCTTCCTTAACGCCATAGAGAGAATCTTTTTGCTCTTCTTGCAAAGTAGAGTCTGCCATCAAAGTGTTGCCGTATTCCCTTAGATCCTTGATAGCAACTCTGCGTGTCTTGATCAAAGAACTCCAAGAGTCTGCAAGAGGAGTACCGGCAAAGTCTACCTTAGGAGCAGTACCTTCTGCCACCGGATTTACTGTAACGGTAAGGTTACCCGGCTCAGCGATAAAAGAACCTGCAATGTCTTCTACCTTGAACACCAAATAAGCGATAGTGTCTGCTGTAATAGGAGCAAAAGTAAACTTACCTGCTTCCACCAATACTGAGTCCACCACTTTTTCGTCTTCCGAATAGATGTAGGCATACTTGCCGTCAAGAGAACCATCCGATACGGTACCGGAAATAAGTGCCTCGTTTTTTGAAGTGTTACAAGCAGTGAGCAACAGCGCTGCACTCATAACACCGAAAATAAACTTCTTCATAATAAAAATAAATGTTTGTGATAATCTTCTTGTCTTAAAGTCTCTGAAAGAACATCCAAAGATGGAGCAAAGGTACAAATATTTAGTCGGTTAGCTCATATTTAGAGAAAAACTTTTGTGCCGACAGTGATATTTTGGAGAATTTTATACAAGAGAGGAAAACAAGAGTATCTCTCAAAGTGCAATCCTCACACCCTTTTCTGCAAATGCAAACGGCTCTTCTGTCTCAATGAGATAGTATCTTTTCAACATTTACACATTGCACACTTTCCTGTTTTTTGTTCAATTATTTATATCTTTGCCCAATAAAGATACTTGGAGGTCTGTTTACGACTGCAGGACAGCGGCAGTCCGATCTCTCTAAAACGAAGCAGATAAGAATGCAACTCCTACAAAACAAACTCAGAAAGTTTGATGCCGACAAGAAAGCAATAGCTGCCGGCATATATCCATACTTCCGAACTATTCAGAGTGAACAGGGTAATGAAGTGATCATAAACGGGAAGAAAGTGTTGATGTTCGGATCGAACTCCTATCTCGGACTCACCAATCATCCCAAAGTAAAAGAAGCAGCCGAACAGGCAACCAAGAAATATGGTACGGGCTGTGCAGGATCAAGATTCTTGAATGGTACACTCGATATACACCTCGAACTGGAAGATGAGTTGGCAGACTTCCTTGGAAAAGAAGCCGTACAGCTCTACTCTACCGGATTCCAAGCAAATGTCGGAGCGGTCTCATGCGTTACCGGTCGGGAAGATTACATTCTCTGGGATGAGAGAGACCACGCATCCATCATAGAAGGACACCGTTTATCGTTCTCGACAAAGCTGAAATTCCGCCATAACGATATGGATTCGCTCGAACAGATGTTGCAGAAATGCGAACCGGACAGAGTAAAGCTAATTGTCGTGGATGGCGTATTCAGCATGGAAGGAGACCTTGCTCCTCTTCCGGAGATAACCCAGTTGGCAAAGAAGTACAACGCTGCCGTCATGGTGGACGAAGCGCATGGCATCGGAGTGATGGGCGATATGGGACGAGGAACATGCGATCATTTCGGAGTGGTCGATGACGTCGATCTCATCATGGGAACATTCTCCAAGTCTTTTGCATCCCTCGGTGGCTTCATCGCCGGAGACAAGGACACCATAAATTATCTTAAACATCATGCCCGTTCTTATATCTTCAGCGCAAGCTGTACACCTGCTGCCACCGCAGCTGCTCGTGCTGCTCTGGAGATCATGAAGACAGAACCATACTATATAGATAACCTTTGGAGGCTTACGCACAAAGCGCTTAGAGGTTTCAAGGAACGCAATTTCGAGATCGGCGCAACCTCTACACCTATCATTCCACTCTTTGTCAGAAACAATGAAAAGACATTCATGATTACCAAAGAGCTGTTTGAGAGAGGGTTGTTTGTCAATCCGGTTGTTGCTCCTGCCGTAGCATCGGGAGATACGTTAATACGCTTCTCGCTCATGGCATCCCATACCGACGAGCAGCTGGATTTCGCTTTAGACCAGCTCCAAGAGGTGTTCATAAAATATGGTGTCATAGAACAATAAAACAGAAGAAGCTCGATCGTCATCGAGCTTCTTCTGTTTTATCACTGTGATAGGAGCTATCGCTTGTACTGTCTAAACCAATTGTCCTCTTCAAAGATCTCTCCCCAGACGGAGCGGAACTTCTCTATCTCTTTCTCCCGATCCCTTACGGCAGATAGAGAAAACAAAGACACAGCACCAAATAGATCTCTCTTCTTTCCGGCAAGAGCCGGCTCCGTCTCTCGAAAATCCTTTCTCCAAAGAGACAAAAAAGTAATTGAGTCGTTCTCCGATTTGGCTAACTGTTCGATATAAAAGTAAGCACGAGACTCCTCTGACCGGTCTGAGACATAAGGCGGACACAGTCGCTTCTTTTTCCCATGCTGTTGGTACCCGGCAATTGCTCTGATCTCCCACGAAAAGGGAATGAAAGAGAGCTTTTTCAAGAAGTACTTTTCTGTGGTACGATCGCCTGTCCTGTTGGCAACATCCCAGCCTATGAGCGAGGCTCTCCACTTTAGAGAGGGGAAAGAGTCGCTTCTGACAAGTTGTTGAAGAAGCATTGAAGCCCGGTTGTAATCCGCACTATCCAACGCATTTTGAGCGTTGGCCACGAGAGCCGAATAGCTTCTGCCGGTGTACAAATCATACTCCCGGCGCAGCTTTGAAGAGAGTGCTTCTCTATCTATCTCTTCTGAAAGAGGGTAAATCAACTGATGAGACGGGATCAAAAACAGGTTTCTCTCATGCTCTTGCAGCAGCTCCTCAAACCTTTCGGAGCTTTTCACTCTTGCGTTGTACTCCTTCCCTTTGTTCCAAATACGGCATCCGGAAAGAGTTAGAAGCAGAATAAAGAAGAGAAGAACCCTAACGCACCTTCTGTGTTGCCCATTTTGCCAGCCAAGTGAAGCCATAAGAGATACAAAGAAGAACTATAATGGTAGCCCCCGTAGGCAGATTCAAGAAATAACTGCCGGCTAATCCGACCAGCGCTGCCAGCATGGAGATGGAGATGGAAAGCAGTATGATTTTCTTCAGATCATGAGCATACAAAGAGGCAATCATCTGCGGAATGGTAAGCATACTCATCAACATCATCACTCCCATTGTTCTTATCGTAAGGACAATCCCTATGGAAAGAAATCCTATCATAGCAAAACGCACGACACCAACACCTTTTGCACGTGTGGAAGCGTACTCAGAGTCGAACATGATAAAGAGCAACGTCTTATAATAGTAGAGCACCAAAGGTATCAGGATAGCAAGAAAGCCGATCAACATCCAGAAATCGGCTTTTGAGACCAACAGGATATTTCCGAAAAGGTAAGCGGAAAGATTGGGAGCATATCCGGGTGTAAAATGACTGAAAAGAATACCCACCGCCATACCTAAAGACCAGACAGCAGCAATAGCAGAGTCTTCTCTCACTCTCCCTTTACTGCTTAAGCCCTCCACCAAAAAGCCACTGCCCAATGCAAAAAGAGCAGCCGTATATATCGGATTTACGCCTAAAAAGAAGCCCAGACCAAGTCCGCCGAAAGAGGCATGCGTAATGCCTCCACCGACAAATACCATTCTACGAACCACCATAAAGGAGCCGATAATCCCCGTGAGTACGGAGATCAGCAGTGCCACAGCTATCGTATGCAGCAGAATATCGGTCATACGCTATCGGTTATGCTCAGGCAGAGGGATGGGTATAGCTGTTTTCAAGAGCGGAATAGTCTCTCATTTCGTTCACGATCAAGAATAGTTCGTCCTTGATAACAGCGGGGAACGGAATGTTTCTAAGCTGAATGCTCCTCGCCCATCCGGGAACATCTTCTTGCTTGAGCGTGTAAAGGACATCCCGGAAACTATCTTCATCTTCCGCTGTATAGAGTGCCGGATCCATTCCGGCATATCTATCCAGCTCTTCATCATCGTAATACTCTATCTTGGTACTCACTCCGGAGTGAAGGCTATCCTTAATGCACGTCAGGTGCATACCGCAACAGCCTTCCGGGTGTTCCTTTTGTTCCTGTTGCCGTTCCTCTTCGGATAGAGGTTTACTCCTGAGCAGTATTCCTACCAGAACAGCCGTAATCACCGCTATACCTGAAAGTATGATCCATGTTTCCATATACAGTAGATTACAGAGTCTTTTCCTGTTATTTTCTATACGGACGTATGACGAAGCCGAAAGCGGTCTCTTCCACCGGCACTAAGAACTCTTTTCTCACACCGGGTCCGCATGTTGCAGTACCTATACCCATTTGGCGATGATCCAAGTGTACTGTTACATCCTCTCCATCGGGCAGATGATGTTGGTGAGTGGCTTTACGGATAGAGCTGTCGCTGTACGGATAAGCACTGAACTGGAACAGCTCCTCACCGAGTGCTTTTACATACAACCCCTTACCTCTTCCGTCTGTAATCTCCATCCAGCGAGTACCTGTTCTGTTACCCGTAGCTTGCGGACGCACATAGTTGTGGAACATCTCATCGACGCTTCGAGAATCTATCCGAACGATGCCGGCATCTGCTCTATCCACGTATGTTTCGTACGGAGCACGTCCCAAATATTTCACGTTGCGGAACTCCTTGGACATCGTAAAGGCGAGTCCCAAACGAGCCACAGCCTTCAACACTTCTTGGTTAGGCTTCCAAACGATGGATATTTTCACCTCTCCTTGAGCACCCTTACTGATCTTTTGTTCTGCAAAACCGAGTTTCTGACCGCTTCTGCCCAGTAGTTCCAGATTCACTATGGTAGATCCGTCTTTCTGTGCCACAACGGAAACCACCTTTTGTTGCAGGCTATCTATTCCGGAAGATTGCCATGCACGGTTGCCATGAGCATCTCTAATGTCGTTATCCGTAGGCGGTCTCCAGAGCGATATGGCTATCGGTGAGGTCAGCATTTCCTCGCCATCCAATGTCAAGGAAGAGATTGCACCGGTTGTTTTATCTATACGATACTCCACTTTCTCCTTACCAAAAGTGCGAACAGAGGGCTTTGCCGGAGCAATAGGAAGTGCAAACTGATCGTAAGCAACCCTCTTTCCGTCCGGAGCACACCACTCTATGTAGAAAAATCTTTCACCTACACCTTCGAGTTCTTTATCGAAAGCGATACGCATTTCGCCTTTTGAATCGGGAGCGAGATCCAGATTCTCTTTGCCATGAACAAGCATATTTCCTTCGCTATCGAGCACATTCCACTCGGCGTGAAAGGCATTCGTATTGGTGAAAGCGTACCAGTTGCGTACCTCCAAGCGGACTTCTTTCGGAGAAGCAGAGAGCAGACTGCTCTTTATATTCTGATACACCTTCTGTACTTCTGCCAAATGAGGGTGAGGAGTACGGTCTGCGGCAACCAATCCGTTGGTACAGAAGTTTCCGAAGCTGGGAACATTCTTCGGGCCATAGTCGCCACCGTATGTCCAGTAACTCTTACCGCTCTTCGGATCGACCTCTCTGAACGACTGATCCACCCAGTCCCACACGCAACCTCCTTGTGCTTTCGGATACTTCTCAATGACATCCCAGTAAGTTCTGAAGCCACCCAAGCTGTTACCCATAGCGTGAGCGTACTCACACAAAATGAATGGACGGTAGATGTCTTCCCTTGTTACATACTCCTCGATATGCTCCGGTGAGCGATACATTCGGCAGTATATGTCTGTGTTGTACGCCTCTTCGGATCTTTCGTACTGTACCGGACGAGAAGTATCTTGCTTCTTGAGCCAGTTGTATGTTGCTTCAAAGTTCACCCCGTTTCCTGCTTCATTACCGAGCGACCAGATGATAACCGATGGAGTATTCTTGGTTCTGTGATACATTCTCTCGGTCCGCGCCATGTGGTGAGCCATCCAGCGTTCATCCTTAGCGAGCGACTCTTTTCCGTAGCCCATACCATGGCTTTCGATGTTCGCTTCATCTATCACATACAGTCCGTACTGATTGCAAAGATGATACCAGTAAAGATCGGTAGGATAGTGCGAGTTTCTTACCGTATTGATGTTATGCTCTTTCATAAGGAGTATATCCTGAAGCATCTCTTCACGAGATATTGTGCGACCGCGTTGCGAGTGCTCATGACGATTGACCCCCTTTATAAGTATCGGCTTTCCGTTTACTTTCAGCAGTCCATCGGCAACCTCTACGGAACGGAAACCTATCTCCATTCCTGTCTGATAGATCGGAGTACCTTTCTTATCCTTGAGTTCTAAACGGAGTGTATAGAGATTGGGATGCTCCGCACTCCATGCTTTCACATCCGGAAGTACGACCTGCGGGAACTGTACAGCCTTAGCTCCTTTGCCCTTTATACTCGCGGAAGAAGAAGCGACCGTAGCCCCACTATCATCAAGAAGCATATAAGAGAGTTCGAGAGCACTTCTGTTGTTATTGAACAGCTCGGCACTCACATCAAGGATACCGTTCTTGTACTGCTCTTTGTCCAATGAAGCATTCAGAGAGAGGTCTTTGATGTAGCTTTTAGGCGTGGAATAGAGAAAAACATCACGCTCTATCCCGCTGATACGCCACATATCCTGACACTCCAGATAAGAACCGGTGCTCCATCTGTACACCTCTATCGCTATGGTATTGCTCTTATCATCTCCAATGCGAACATACTCGGTAAGATCCCATTCGGTGGCAGTCTTCGAGTCCATCGCATATCCCAACTTCTTTCCATTGACCCAGAGGTAGTAGAAAGAGGATACACCTTCGAGCCTCAACAGTACTCTCCGGTCTTTCCATGCAGACGGAACGGAAAAAGAGCGACGATAAGAGCCCACCTCGTTTGCCTCAGTCGGGACATAGGGCGGATTCTTCTTGAATGAGAAGAGCGGAGAGTCGAACTCGTATGTCTCGTTCACATAAATGGGAAGCCCATAGCCCTGTCTCTCCCAGTTGCCCGGGACATTGATAAGATCCCATTTGGAGACATCATAATCCTCCTTATAAAATTCTCTCGGTGCTTTCTCCGGGTTACGCACCCAAGAGAAATGCCACTTGCCGTTCAGGCTCATGAACAAGGGCGAAGCCTCACGATCATATCTCTTTATCTGCTCTGCCGTAGCAAATGGCAGCAGTCCGGCATGAGGTTTAACACCTCCTTCTCCGGTCTTAAAATTCGCCTGCCATTCGGGCAGATTCTTGTCGGTTGATTCTTGCGCAACGGCTACACTACCCAGCAAAGGCAGAGCCATGATGAGCGCCATAAGGATATACATAGTAGAACATCGTTTCATAGTATTACAAAGTTACATTATTCGGTGCAATAGAACAAGAACAGAGTGTTTCTTGATGATATTCTCCCTGCTCGGCGTGGTGCTTTTATATAAAAACGGATGGCAAAAAATCCGGTGAAGAGGCGGCATGAGGCTTCCTCGCATTTCCCTTCCGGGCAAGAGACAAATCCGCAAAAATATGACACACAACGAGATACAAAAGATCGCGAATTTGGAAAAAATTTTTTCTCAGTCCGTTTGATGGAGCTTTTTTGCGTTAATTCGTGTGAATTTCAACATCCACTTCTGTAAATAAGCCTTAATAGGATTTTGCCTCTAAAAACAGCAAAAAAGAGGGCAAAATAGATAAACCACTATCTTTCAATACCATAAGCAAAAATTCTAAACACGTTAATTGAATCCGGTAAACGTATTAAATGAAATCGGTAAATACGTTTACCGATTTCGGTTAATACTTTAAGCCGACAAAATATACTGCTTTATCGTTTTGAGTGAATCTGCATCAAAAATCGTGTTAATAAAACAGCCCGAATTTAACAGTTCGATCATGCTCTGAAAACACTTCCTCCGATCAAAATAGAAGCAGGAATTTTCGGGGCATTTCACTCGGTATGGAATATATAAAAATCTCTTCGGCAGATGGTCTCAAAAAGTTTTTTGAAAAGGCAAAAGTATTATACATTAAGACACAACTTATAACAAACCGACTTG
Organism: Porphyromonas sp. COT-108 OH1349; assembly: GCF_000768755.1. Lineage (NCBI taxonomy): Bacteria > Pseudomonadati > Bacteroidota > Bacteroidia > Bacteroidales > Porphyromonadaceae > Porphyromonas > Porphyromonas sp. COT-108 OH1349. The sequence continues at coordinate 136,637 of NZ_JRAH01000022.1, forward strand.
CATCAAAATAAAAATAAGTTTCGTAGCTTTGTATCCGGTGGCTTTACGTTAATACAAAGCCTTATGAATTAGAATGTTATTAACACATATTCCGCAATGAAAATAGCACAAAGCATTAAAAATATTTTCCGGATAGCACTGCTATGTATCTTGTCCGGTACCATCCAAACCCCCAATGCCTTTTCCGGCATCCGCCCGACATCATCGGCTCTCTTCTCGAACACTCCCGATGGAGACGACGAGGACGACAAAGATGATGATGATCTTGATGGAGTGGATGGCCCTTATATAGTGGGAGAAACACTGTACAGAGTAGATGCACGGGACAACCTGCTCAAAGAAAAAGTGGACAGAAGCAGACCGATACGGGTAGAGGTAAAAAATGAGGATCGAGACCACTTCAACCTCTTTCTTCGTTCCGGTTTCAAGATGTCTCCCGGAACCATACCGATGCCGGACAAGCTGGTTGCAATCTCAGACATCGAGGGGAACTTCGACGGATTTGTCTCTTTCCTCCAAAGCAACGGAGTGATAGATCGAGAGTTCGGATGGAGCTTCGGAAACGGACATCTTGTACTCGTGGGAGACTTTGTAGACAGAGGCGACAATGTAACAGCAGTACTATGGCTGATCTATAAACTGGAACAAGAGGCAGAACAAGCAGGTGGAGCGGTACACTTCATACTTGGGAACCATGAACTGATGAATATGCAAGGGAAGTTCCAATACAATCGCGAAAGATATGTTGCCGCTGCTCAAAAGATAAGCGGACATGACAACCCGAAAAAGGCTGTCCAGTATATCTTCTCTGAAACAGAGTTGGGCAGATGGCTCCAGACCAAAAATGGTATCATGAAGATAGGTTCGACCCTCTTTGTACACGCCGGTCTTTCACCCGAAATATTGGACCACAACCTCTCGATAGAGGATATAAACCGAATATCAAGAGCCAATCAGACAAAAGATCTCTACGGACACCCCGGAGAAGATCCGAAAGCCAACTTTCTGTTAGGAGCTAAAGGTGTGTTCTGGTATAGAGGCTTTGTATCGGCATACAAGGACAGATACACCAAGATAGAGCAGCACCGGCTGGATGAAATACTGAACCGCTACGGAGCAGACAGGGTGGTGTTCGGACACTCTGTCGTTGAGGATATTGTTCCGACGTTCAACGGCAAAGCGATCAACATAGACCTCAAACATGGTCAAAAGAAACAGACCGGCAAAACCAAAGGTCTCCTTGTGGAAAGGGGCGTATTTTACAGCATCGACGACCTCGGTAATCGCAGAAAGTTATACTAAGACTAAAAGCGTGTAGGAGCCATCCTCTCTCACGGAAACATACTCAACAGCACCTTTCCTACCACATCTCTCGTGGCGCGATAGGTGCTGTTGTGGTTATTGACCATAATGCAGACCGCATAAGTCTTCCCTTTATAGGGGATATATCCGGCATAAGTAACCACTTGTCTCATGGATCCGCTTTTCAGTTGAGCCTTTCCGGCAAGAGAAGTATTCTTGAGAAAGTTCTTTACACTACCGTCCTGCCCAACGAATGGCAGCGTACTGCGAAACAGCGCACCGCGAGGAGAGCGGTGCTCTTTGGCAAGCAGTTCGGAGAGGAATGCCGGAGACAGTCTGCCGTATGGCGATAGTCCGCTGCCGTCCATCAAGTCTGCCTCTTTCAGCGATAACCCTCTGCCCGTCCAATAAGCTTCGAGATCTGCCAATGCTTTCTGGAAAATATTTTGCCCGGCAAGGTGTTTTCCTTGAGGAGAAGCTATTGCAAGCAGAAGCTGTTCGGCAAAGAGATTGTGGCTGTGTACATTGGTGATCTTCGCTATTTCGAGAAGCGTCGGGGAGAGGTGCCTGTACAAGAGTATTGCCTCCGAGGGGAAGTCCATCGTTTGATCTGCAGGAAGAGCAATGGAAACACCATTCTGCCGGAGAACGGATGTGAGTCTTCGGGCAGCAAAAAGTGCCGGAGAAGGGATGCTTCCACGTATGGTTACACTCTCTTTATCTGCCGGAAAAAGTCCGTAAACGGTTCTTTCGTAAGAGTTCAAAGCCCCCGTGATATGCAGACTGTCGGTACTCTTTCTGCCGGACACTTCAAAACTTTGGCGGATATTCAGTTCCGGGACATTCGGAAAGACTCTCACATCCCGTCTGTCTCGGTACACGGTAACGGAATAAGCATTATCATAGAGGCAAAGACGAGAAACGTGAGGAGCATAATGGTTGCCAAGATCGGTGTGAAGCCAATACGGATTTATGGGAAACAGATCTGCTTCCGATATCGGTGCCAATACTCGTCCCATAATCTGACGTATGCCGAGCGCCTTAAGCTCCTTCAGCGCAGCGGAGAAAAGCGTGTCTTGAGGAATATTGGTGAGAAAACGGGAGCCAAGAGAGGGATCTCCTCCCCCGATGATATAGAGATCGCCATTCAAGATACCGCCTTTCTCTATGGTGCCGGTATATCTGACCTCTGTGGAAAAGCGATAATCCGCACCCAAAACTTCGAGTGCGGTAGCTGTGGTTATCACTTTCATCACACTTGCGGCAGTGAACAGCACATGGCTGTTTTGAGATAAAATCTCTTTCCCGGTATCGGCATCCCTGACGCTTATACCCAGTAAAGCATTCTTTAGGGGTGCAACAGAAGATGAGGCAGGCATCCTCTGAGAGTAAGCGGAAGCATATCCGAATGAGATAAGAATAAGTGTAAAGAGGTGTCGAAGTCCAATCATACAAGTCTAAATCTTTTTTACGTATTTCTTCAAAGATAGCGATCTTTTGCTCGCGACCCGATATTTCGAGCGTGAATCTTGTTAAGACAGCTCAGTAAAAAAGGCAACAAAATTTAACGCAGCTGAAAGAATAGTAGCACAAAAGGTATCATTCTAAATTTTTTATCTTTGTAAACATCAAGTTTTACACAGACACAAGACCGAAAAATATATGATTAAAGACTTTTTCGACAGGCCATTTACCTTAGACAGACTATCTAAAATCTTCTTTTCCGTACTGTTTGCGGCGTTGGGAATATTTCTGTTCCAAAAGTTATCGGGCATATTGATCCCTTTTATACTGGCATGGATCATCGCACATCTGCTTATGCCGTTGGTTTACTTCTTCGAGAAGAAACTCAAAATACGCTCACGGGCTCTCTCGGTACTTACGGTTCTGATCCTTGTTGGGGGAACAATTTCGGGAATAATCATAGCTATATGGCCCTCTTTAACGGCAGAAGCGAATAAAGCATGGGAGTTACTCCAGACGTATGCTTCGTTTGAAGCCTTAAAGAGCATCCTTCCACCGAGTGTGGTAGAGCAGCTGGAGCAGTATCCCGATGTGGCTTCGGTGATGAACGAGTTCAATATGGAGAACCTGATAAAGACCCTCCAACAGTTCTTGAGCAAGTCCGTCTCTATCCTTGCAAGCACATTCTCCATCATCATGAGTACGACAGTGGTCTTCCTGTTCCTGCTCTACCTCATCTTTATCATGCTGGACTACGAAAGGCTAAATGCCGGATTCATGAAGCTGATACCGGATCATCTGAAGCCATTCGTGATAGAAATGGGACACAATGTAGAATACTACCTGACCAACTACTTCAAAGGGCAGTCTCTTATAGCCCTTTGCGTGGGCGTACTGCTGTCTATAGGCTACTCTATACAAGGGCTTCCTCTCGGTATTTTACTGGGTATGCTAATCGGACTACTGAATCTGGTTCCATATCTGCAAATATTAGGACTGCTTCCTATCGTCTTTCTTTCAATGCTGCATAGCGCAGAGACGGGTCAGCATCTGGGCATAGTCCTCGCAATATCTTTGGGCATACTTCTTCTGGTACAGATTATCCAGGATACGTTCCTCACTCCGCGCATCATGGGAAAGACCATGGGAATGATGCCTGCCGTTATCCTTATTTCTCTATCCATATTCGGGTATCTGTTCGGACTGCTTGGAATGGTGATCGCTCTCCCTGCAACAATGATTCTGTACACCTTCCACATGAAATATATCGTGGGCAAACCGGTGGAAAATCTTGAACTTGAACAGAAGAAAGCCGATCCGCTTTGGAGCAAAATAGTAAAGAAAACAAGGAGAAAGAAATAGATTTTTGAGTAGAGGTATTGGAGAATTAAAAATTTCTCTCTACCTTTGCGCTGCAATGAAGTGATTCATGCGCTAGTTTTTCATTTGATTTTCATAATTGACAGGTGGGATTCGCTAGCTCAGTAGGTAGAGCACATCCCTTTTAAGGATGGGGTCCTGGGTTCGAGCCCCAGGCGAATCACCAAGAGAGGTGGAATTCGGGAGAATTCTGCCTCTCTTTGGTTTTTATAAGCACCTAACGCTTGCCAGATGAAGAGAGAAAGCGCCAGAATCAGAAAGCAATAGACTTTTTTCGTAACTTTGGACTCTTCTTTTTTGATTCCTTACATATATCTTCCACAACATGATTCCAAAAGAAAAGCATCCGCATATCTCTACCATGATTCCACACTTGTGGGAATTATTGGCTCAGAATGAGAAAGAGTTTTTTCAGATCTACTCTGCTTTTGAGCAGGTAGCCCCGAAAGAGATACTACTCGAAGAGGGGATGATACCGGAGTATTGCTATATCCTTATTCAAGGACAGGTAAAAGTAACAATGGAATCTTACGGGGGGAGAAGGCATATCGTCAACCTTATCTGTCCGGGGAAGCTTTTTGGGTATCGCACTTTCTTTATGGGAAAGCCGAGTGCAGTTCGCATCTCTGCCGTGGGTGCAAGCCTTGTTTATAAATTTCCTTTGACCGTCTTGGAGGATATTGCAAGAGAAAATCCCAAAGTAAGCTACTGGCTGATGCTGGAAAGCTATCGGGACATATTCTTAAGCGACAGAAGATCGGTAGGGTTGCTGGTCAAGCAATCCCGCGCACGCATGGCAGAAGGACTGCTGTTGCTGAAAGAGATGTACGGACTCAAGCCGAACGGTTCTTTGAATATCAATCCGACCAGAAAGGATATGGGCGAACTTTCCAACATGACCATCAGCAATGCGATACGTACTCTCAATGCATTTGAAGAAGAAGGTCTCATAAAAATGGAAGGTCGGGAGATTACAATACTCAACGAAAAAAGCATCGATGAGATAGCACGAAAGGGTTAAATCAACGCATCAAGAGCCGTTCCCGAACAGAAAGGATAAAAGTGATGGACAAAAGAAGCGAAGCATTGGAGCATCTTCCGGTAGGACGACTACTAAGGCAGTTTGCCGTTCCGGCTGTGGTTGGAACGATGGTAAACTCGCTTTACAATGTCGTGGATAGAATGTTTATCGGAAATGGTGTCGGCAGCTTGGCAATATCCGGACTGGCTGTAACATTTCCCATCATCATATTCCTTCAGGCTATGGGAATGCTCATCGGTTCGGGAGCATCTGCAAGGGTCTCCATTTTGCTCGGAGCAAAAAAAAGAGAGACAGCGGAAGAGCTTTTGGGCAATGCTTTTCTCCTCACGCTCCTGATCAGTCTTCCGGCCACACTGCTCTGTCTCATCTATCTGGACGATCTCCTTTTGGCTTTCGGCGCAAGCTATCAGACCTTGAAGTATGCTCGCGAATATCTCATAATAGCACTGCCCGGCAATATCTTTGCAAACATTGCTTTCAGCTACAATGCGGTAATGAGAGCGGCAGGCTATCCCTCCAAAGCCATGACGACAATGCTTATCGGAGCCATATCGAATATTATTCTGGATCCGATCTTTATCTTTGTCTTCAATATGGGAATAGCGGGAGCAGCATGGGCTACCGTCATATCCATGTTCATCAGTATGTGTTTCGTCGTTACTCACTTCCTGAGTAAGAGCAGCAACATACAGCTTCGCATAAAAAACTTCAAACTCAAAAAGAGACACATCATCGCCATCCTCTCCATCGGTATGGCGCCTTTCTCCATGCAGCTGACCGGCAGTCTCATCACCGTGATCCTCAATAAAAGTTTGGCACAGTACGGAGGAGACTATGCGGTGGGGGCGTATGGCATACTGAGTAGCTTCGCTATGCTTATCCTGATGTTGTGTTTGGGTGTTTCTCAAGGTATGCAGCCGATTGTCGGTTATAACTATGGAGCCGAACTCTACCACAGAGTAAAAGAGGCTTCGTGGCGATCTTTCGGCTTGAATATGAGCATTGGTCTCGTTGGCGGACTATTGGGTGTTCTCGCTCCGAGCCTCATCGTACGAGGCTTTACATCTGATCCCAAACTCATGGATCTCACTGTATATGCTGTCCGGGTATGTACTTTTCACTTCGCCGTTGTCGGTTTCCAGATCACCACAACGCAGTACTTTCAGAGCATTGGCAGGGCAAAAGTCTCCATGCTTCTCTCTCTTACCCGTCAGATTATCTATCTAATTCCGCTGTTATTGCTGCTTCCTCCCATTTTGGGACTCAAAGGAATCTGGTTTTCACTCCCCATATCCGATATACTGGCAGCGATGACAGCTTTTTTTGTGTACTTGTACCACTATAACAAACGCATCAAACCGGCTTTATGAAAGTATTCCTCATGTCCATTGTAGGGCAGACTCTCATCATGTTATACCTGCTCTACAAAGTGAATCAGACCTCTCTCAAAAAAACAAAATGGGGAAAGGTGATCATGGCACTTCTTATCCTGATGTATCTTTTCTTCCTCGGAGTATATATTACTCGTAAATCCATACCATGGGAGAGCTTCGGGCAGATCATGTATTTCCTTAACAACTACTACGTTATCATTCTCATATACAGCTTCATCATTGCTCTGATAGGCTTGGGAACGCGCATTGCGCTTCTGCTGTTCCGCAAGAGGTGGAATGTCTCCGCTGAAAACAAACAGCGGTGGTATGGCTACATGATGCTCCTGTCTCTTCTGCTCCTCGTACTGGCGTGCAACAAAGGCTATCGCAATACGATGGAGCCGATTGTCTCACGCTATGAAGTGAAGATTGCAAAGCCCTCTCCCGGACAAGAGAAGCTCCGAATAGCTCTGGTAACGGACCCTCACATCGGAGAGATCATGGGCTTGAGCAGCATAGAACGTCTGGCTAAAATGGTCGAAGCAGAAAAGCCCGATATTTTTCTCATCGGCGGAGACATCTTCGATTATGACCTGAGATATGGAGAGAAAGAGGGCGTAAAAGAGACCTTGAAATCCATCAGCAGCAAATACGGCACCTATATCGTAATGGGAAATCACGAGTACAGAGGCGATGTCGAGGGCAAAAAGGCTTGGCTTCGAGACGCAGGAACGCTTCTGATAGACTCCCTCATCACTCTTCCCGGAACGGATATACAGCTGCTCGGAAGGGATGATCACAACAATCCCAATGGGCGTGCCTCTTTCTCCGATCTGGCAATGCGCTATCGCATAGACCGCAATAAGCCTCTGCTGCTACTCGATCATCAGCCCCGTCAAATAGACGAAGCTCGGAGTTTGGGCATAGATCTTGCGATGTTCGGACACACCCACGGCGGACAGTTTGTACCTTTCCGCTTTCTTGTACAGCTTGCTTTCAAGCAGATCGAAGGCATTTCGCAGTACGGCAACACAACGGCAGTGGTCTCTTCCGGATATGGAGTGGCCGGATCTCCGTTCCGTGTCGGCACACGTAGCGAATTGGTTATTATAGATGTCGAATTTCAAAAATAACTTATCCCGTCCTGCCATTTTTGGTCGGATGAAATAATAGCACTAATTTTGTAAGCTTCAATAAAGTAGGATATTAAAACACATCATATAAGAGTATGAACATAACAATAAAAGAGAAGAGCGGTATCAAAGCCATCTTTGAAGTGGTTATCACTCCGGAAGACTACAAATCGGGAGTAGAAAAAGCCCTTAAGCAGATCAAGAACAACGGTAACTTCCAAGGTTTCCGCAAGGGTAAAGTGCCTATGGCAATGGTACAAAAGCTCTATGGTATGTCTGCCAAAGTAGAAGAAGTTCAACGTCAAATCAGCGAAGGAGTAGATAAAGCCTTGAGAGAAAACGAGCTTAAAGTGCTCGGACAACCCATGGTTACGGACAGCACTCCTGCTATCGACTTTGAGAAGCAAGAGACTTTCGCACTCGACTTTGAAGTGGCTCTTCGCCCGGAAGTAACCAATCTTCCCACAAAAGAAGACAAGCTGGCATACTACAACATCGAGCTTACAGATGCAGATATAGATGCTCGCATCCAAGAGATACTAAAGTCCAACCCTCGCTACGTAGATGCAGAAGTGGTGGAAGCAAACGATATCGTACGCGGAACAGTGTGCGAGCTTGACGCAGACGGTAAGCCTCTCGAAGGCGGATTGCGCAAGGAAGAAAACGCCATGCTTCTTGTCTCCATGATCAAGAATGAAGAACAGCAAAAACTCTTCATCGGCTCATCTCTCAACAGTGTCATAGTATTCGACCCTACGGTTGCTTTCGGTAGCACAGTAGAGTTTGCTTCACTTCTCGGTCTGAAGAAAGAAGAGGTGGAAGGCAACCAATCCAAGTTCAGCTTCGAGATCCAAAAGATTACTCGCAGTGAAGCGGCAGAGCTCAACCAAGACTTCTTCGATGCTCTATTCGGAGAGGGTGAGGTGAAGAGCGAAGACGAAATGCGTGCAAAGCTGAGAGAGATCTACAGCAAACAGAACGAGAACGACTCCATGTATAAGTTCCAACTCGATACAGAGTCTTACATCAAAGAACACAAGGCAAACGCCATAGCACTCGACGAAGAACTCCTCAAGAAGTGGTACAAGACTACCGAGCAGGGAGCAAAGATGACGGACGAAGAGTTTGAAAAGTCTATGCCTCGCTTCTTTGAAGACATCAAGAGCTACATTTACAGAGATGCAATCCTTACGGCAAATAATATCGTAGCCACAGAGGAAGACACTCTCAACTCTGCAAAACAGATGGCAGCGATGCAGTTTGCACAGTATGGCATGAACAACATCCCCGAAGATGTGCTTGCCAACTACGCCAAGACGCTTATAGAAAAGCCTGAAAGCCGCAATCAGATCAACGATCAGATCGAGAGAAGCAAGTTTGCCGCTTGGATGAAAGACCAGGTAACACTTGAAGAAAAGAACGTTACGGCAGAAGAGTTCAAGAAAATGTTCGAACCGGCAGAAGCATAATCTTCTCCCGCCACAGATAACAATACCGGACTCCGGTAACCAAGCTGCACTCCGAAAGTTAGGAACAAAACTTTCGGGGTGCAGCTTCTTTTGAGCCGTCAGCCCGGAAATCCTCCGTCTGAAATACGGATTAACGCACACCATAAAGAGACCTTTGAAGCAGATAAGCTGCTATGCAAAGGTCTTCTTACGGCTATTTGGGGTATCTTTGCACCAAGATCAACAAGACCACACAGATCATGACACAAAAAACAAAGTACGTAATCGCCTACCTGATGGTAACAATAGTGATAGCTGTAATAATAAGGTTTATCATCGAAATGGGTTGGCTCTCCCGCACTTCAGGAGTTATCGTTTTCATTATGATTGTCGCATCGGATCTCATAGGCAGATACACTCGCAAAAGAGTGGAGAAGAAAAAAACGTGCGAAGAGCAATCCGATCTTCCGAGATAGTTTTCAGCCCCCGAAACCGCCCTTCATTTTTATATATTCCATCCCGAAAAATACTCACTTTTTTCGGTCTCTCTATTTTGATCGGAGGTAGTGTTTTCAGAGCACGATCGAACTGTTAAATTCGGGCTGTTTTATTAACACGATTTTTGATGCAGGTTTACTCAAAACGCTAAAGCAGTATATTTTGTCGGCTTAAAGTATTTAACGAAGTCGGTAAACGTATTTACCGATTTCATTTAATACGTTTACCGGATTCGATTAAAGTGTTTAGCCAAAATAATCAAGACACTAAATATCAGCAGATTACCTGTTTTTACCCTAAAATGCCTCTGAAAAGGCAAATTTCTTTATTAGGAAACGTTCACAGACAAAGGTGTTAAAATTTACACCTATTAACGCGAAAAAGCCCCATCAAACGGACTGAGAAAAAATTTTTCCCAAATTCGAGAAAATCCGTATCACTTTGGGATAAAAGAGCTTACGACATTACGGCTTTTCTTCCATAATGAAAAAAGAGAAAAAAGAAGAGATTTTCAGGAGCTTCGGAGGAGGTCATTTTTATATATTCCATCCCATCAGAAGCTCTTTTCAGCCGAGCCTCTGTACCCGCTTTTCCATAAGAAAAATGGTGCAAATCTTGTGAGCAAATATCGCCGAGCCAATCAGCGCACGACGATTTCGTCCGTAAAGATCCACTCACCCCTGCTTCCTGCCTTGCCAATAATACGCAGGTAACGAGCTTTAATCTTTCCCTCCCACTTCCAATGCTCTATGAAAGAGATTGTTCGAGGCTCTTTCGGATGCTCTTTTCGGAAGATTTCCACAAAGTTTTTCCCATCTGTCGAAGCCATGATACAGAGTTCTTTTGGCAGATAGATCCCTGCGACATCCGCTTGGAGGAAGTCCATTCCGATGGATTGTAGTGTAGATGTTTTCCCAAGATCAAGAGTAAGGTCGAGGCAATTCTCTCCCAGGAAACCCTGCCAACGTCCATCGCCGTGCTGCCAGTTACCGCGAAGTCCGTCTACCAAAGCCTGTTCGCCGCCGGCATTATAGGAAGGATAGAAAGGTTTGTGATAGATGACCTTCGCCCCCGAGGCCTTGTGGACGACAGGCTGAAGAGTCTCCGGACGATCGCCTTGCTCATGCTTCAGGTCGAATGTATTCACGTTGTTTCGGCGCAGATGCTCTGTTTGTTCCAACGCCCAAGCTCTGAACACCTCATACGGCGGACGCTTATCTCCCAGACGTCCGACCTCTGCAATCGCGAGCATACGAGGGTAGAGCATATACTCCAGATGCTGAGGTGTAGCTACGTATTCCGTCCAAAGGTTTCCCTGCACGCCGAGTATTCCTTTCGGCAGCTCCATTTCCCAGACACGTTTCAAGGGGAGATAGCCTCCGAAAGATCGGGGTTGAGACTGTGGTGCATCTTGTGCATAGTCCAGATAACAATATTGCGACGGGGAGAAAATAACGTCGTAACCTTTTTCCAATGCACGCTGTACCTGCTTGACATCGCGCCAAACCATGACGATACTGCCTTCGGGGAGAGAGTCGCACAGGGCATCGTCCCAGCAGACAGGCTTACGACCATGATCCGTGACACGACGCATGGCATAGCTTACGATATGGTCTTGGAGTTCGTCGGTGCTTTTCAGCCCCAGCCGTGAAGCCATCTCCCGGCAACGGGAGCAGGTGCGCCAGTGTGTCTTGCCCGCTTCATCGCCTCCGATGTGGATATAATCCGAAGGAAAGATCCTCACGACCTCGTCTATGAGATGGTCTATGAACTTGTAACAGGCAGGATTGGAGGCACAGAAGTCTGCCTGCGCCCCATCGTTCCCAACGCACTTCAGCTCCGGATAAGCCGCCATCACCTCTTCGCTATGCCCCGGTATCTCCACTTCGGGAACGATCATGATGCCTCGTTCATTGGCATAAGCGATGAGGGCTTTCAGTTCGGCCTCGGTGTAATATCCGCCATAGGCGCCGGGTGTTCCTTCCGGGAGGTATCGGCGATCCCCTTCTCCCCACCACTTGTCCCAGTGGCTTTCGGTACGCCATGCCGACAGCTCGGTCAGACGAGGATATCCGGACAATACAAAACGCCAGCCTCCGGCATCGGTCAGATGCAGATGCAGGCGGTTGATGCCGTAGGAGGAGAGGATGTCTATCTGCTTTTTCAGCACATCCACACCGAAGAAATGACGCGAAACGTCTATCATGCAGCCCCGCCATTCGTAGGCATTCGGGGAGCTTTGATGCGATACTTGTGCGGATACGGTGTGCCGGTTTGCCAAGAAAAGCCATAGCAAAACAGCGGGAACAAGGAGAGTAATACGAGATTTCATGATGAAAAATTGGGGTAACGATATAATGTTTATAAACGGAAGCAATGTAGCATTTATTTTGGAGATAATTATCAACCTGAAAAACGATAATTACTAAACCGGAGAACGGTAATTACTAAACCGAGAAATGGTAATTACTAAATTGGAGAACGGTAATTACTAAACCGAGAAATGGTAATTACTAAATTGAAGAACGGTAATTACTAAACCGAGAAATGGTAATTACTAAATTGGAGAACGGTAATTACTAAACCGAGAAATGGTAATTACTAAATTGGAGAACGGNGAGAAATGGTAATTACTAAATTGGAGAACGGTAATTACTAAACCGAGAAATGGTAATTACTAAATTGGAGAACGGTAATTACCATTCCGAAGAACGATAAAAAGCACCTAAGCTTTCGTTTGAAAGCTTAGGTGCTTTTTCAGATAAGTAATGACCGAAAGTATTACTTCTTATTCAATTGCTCTTGGAGAGTCTTCACTGCTGCACGCAGCTGTTGATCGTCATCGACAAGGTATTGTTCCGGTGTATTATAAACCAAAACATCCGGTTCGAGCTGTACGTTTTCCAGCGGTTTGCCATCCAAATCGGAGCATGTTACCTGCGGAATACCGAAGACCAAAGTAGGATCTATCTGGCTTTCCCACCATACGGCAGTCATGGTTCCCGGTACGGGCGCACCGATCAGCTTACCCAATCCGAGCGTCTTATAGACATAAGGGAAGCCGTGAGCGTTGGAGTAGTTGCCCTCGCTCATGAGTACGGCAGACGGCTTGGTCCACTGAGCGAAAGGATCGGAGCCGATATATGTGCCACGAGGCGTGAATCGGGAATAAACCTTTCCGCTCAAAAGGATAGCCAAATCTTCATGCAGCCAGCCGCCACCATTGAAGCGGGTGTCCACGATAACGGCATCGCAATGACGATATTTACCCAAAAGCTCCTTGTACATCTTGCGGAACGACGGGCTGTTCATCCCCTGAATATGGATGTAAGCGATGCGTCCGTTCGACCATTTATTGACCATTTCGGCACGCTTCTCTACCCAGCGTCTGTATAGAAGTCCGTTCTCTGCCGATTGTGAGATGAGACGGACGTACTCTTCCGTTACCTTTCCGCTCTTTGTATCCTTGATGGTAAGAAGTACGTGCTTTCCGACTTTGACCTTTCCGCTACTTGGATTCTTGATGGTAAGAAGTACGCGCTTTCCGACTTTGCCGTTGAAGTAGTGCTCTATCGGAACATTGCGTAGGATCTTTTCGCCATCTATGCTTTCGATGATAGCTCCGGGCTTGGCATTGCTCGCTGCATTCTTGAGAGGACTGCCCGGCATTACCTCTGCAATCTTGAGCCCGTCGCCTGTATAAGATTCGTCATAGAACAGACCAAGACTTGCCGTAATCTGTGCAGAGACGGGAGCTCCGTATCTTGCACCGGTGTGAGAAGCATTGAGCTCGCCAAGAATTTCGGACATCAGCTCGGCAAAGTCGTAGTTGTTGTTGATGTAAGGCAAAAACTTTCCATAGTTCGCAGAGTACATTGCCCAATCCACGCCATGAAGATTGACGTCGTAGAACTTATCCTGTACCTGCTGTACCATGTGGCGGTAAATATACTCACGCTCCTGTGTCTTACGAAGTTCGTATGGCGCAGAGAATGTTACAGGAGTCTGCTTGGTTCCGTCAATCTTCTTGATACCGGAAGAAGTAGCTACAAAGAGAGTGGTACCATTCTTACCCATGAACAGAGAACCGGATCCGATGTTGGGGATAAGTACTTTGGTAGAACCTTCGACAAGATTGATTTCGTACAGATTGAACGCATTGTCTACAAGACCAATATAGTAAAGGATTTCTCCCTTTGGCTCTATAACATAATCTGTCTGCATTCCGGACGTTCTGGTAAGACGAACAGTGAGATAATCTCTGTCTTCAAGCTGGAATACCAAAGGCTTTTCGGTCTTCTTCTCTTTATCGTCTTTCTTGGCTTTGGACTTTTTGTTCTTATCCGCACTCTTTTCGTCTTCTTTCTTCTTATCAACATCAGAAATCTCTGTCTTTGCCAATTCGCGCTCTTCTTTAGAACGGATAAACTGATCGTACGCTTCTCTATCCAAGAACATCAAATAGATGTCTCGCTCTGCTCCCCAGCTACCATGGCTTCTATAACCGGATCTGTCCGAAGAGAAAAGAACCGCTTTACCTCCAAGTACAAATCGTCCTCTGATATCAGAGTAACCACTCTCAGTAAGGTTGTGTACCGTTCCACTACCATCTGCTTTGAAGATAGCAACGTCTTTATTGTTCCAACCACCAACGCCGATATAGTTCGTTATAATCCACTTGGAATCCGGACTCCACTCAAACCACTGATCACCGTCCGAATAGGAATAGTCGAACACTTTGTCCTTTATCAATCGCTCTTTATTTGTGGCAAGATTAAGCACCACAATAGCAGAACGATCTCTCAAAAACGCAATCTCTTTTCCATCCGGACTGAACTTTGGATCAAAAGAGGGATACGGACTATCTGTCAACTGAGTCTCTTTCAACTCCCTGGCATAAGTAAAGCTCTTGTCATCTTTACGGACCAGTTCTGTCATGAAAAGATCCCACTTGCCGTTGCGTTCGGAAGCATAAACAATCTTTCTGCCATCGGGACTGAATGTAATGTTTCTTTCTTGTTGAGGAGTATTGGTGATACGCTTTGTGGTTTTGTAGTCTACAGATGTTACGTAAACCTCTCCACGAACAACCATTGCAATCTCTTTATTATCCGGAGAAAGTGCCATACTGCTGAGACCGGATGAGAGATTAAAATGCTGCACTTCCGGAGTTGTATAGTCCGCTACGATCTCAATATCAACCTTTCGAGGCTGCCCACCCACAGGCATATAATAGAGTTCGCCATTCCAGGAGAAAGAGAGATTGCCCAAGCGGTCTGCAGACATATAGCGCACAGGATGATGCTTAAACGTGGTAAGCTGAACATCCTTTCCTCCGGCGAGTGCACGCTTGTAGATATTGAGTGTTCCATCCTGCTCGGATGTATAGTAGAAAGCATCTTCATTTGCCACCCACTGTGCATTGCGGTCTTCTCCCGCAAAAGATGTGATCTTCTTATACCCTCCGTCTTTGCTGTAAAGCCAGATGTCTCTCGTCACAGAAGATGTATGATGCTTACGGAATGGATCTTCGTACCCTTTTCTATCTGTATAGAGGATCTTTCCGTCTCTGATAGATGGTTCTTCCATAGTAATGGCACTGAACATCTTGGCTCTACCTCCTGTAACAGGAATAGTATAAAGCTGAGAAAAGACTCCCGTTGGGAACAGTCCGACCTCTTTTGCAGGACGGATATTGGCACGATAAATAACGTTATGATTGCCGTCAAAAGCAACAGGAATTTCCGAAGAAGAGTTAAACGTAAGGCGTTTGGCCTGTCCTCCTTGCGAAGTAGTAAGATAGACATTCATCGCGCCCTCACGATCCGAAGCAAATGCAAGGTTCTTGCTGTCCGGAGACCATACCGGAGCTGTATCGTAAGAGGGATTGGAGGTAATCTGTGTGGCGCGTCCTCCGGAAACAGGGACAGTGAAAATATCCCCCTTGTAAGTAAATGCAATGGTCCGACCATCGGGCGAAAGTGCCGTTTGACGCACCCACATCGGAGCCTCTTGAGCAGAAGCAAAAGCACTCAAGCCTAAACCGGCGAGTAGAGATAATGCAATCTTTCTTTTCATAAGAGTGTTATTGTTAAAGTATAAGTATGTGTTAATGCCTTGTTTAGAACAGGGCAACAAAAAAGTCTACAATCTGCTGCCAAACCAGATAACGCACAAGTTTTCCGGCAAGCATAAACAGCGCAACGCTCCAAACATTGGCACGAAGAAGACCAAGAGCTATTGCAAAAAAGTCTCCCACTCCGGGTAGAAATGCCCAAAAGCCCATCCAACTGCCTCGACCTTGAAGCCATGTAGTTATCTTCTCCAGACGTTGCGGATTTACTCGGAGATACTTAATAATCCACTCCTTCTTCCCTTGCGCTCCAAGCCAATAGCAACTCATACCTCCAAGCCAGTTTCCCAAGGTTGCGGCTACAATACACATCCAATAGTCCGAACCGGCAAGCAATACTCCGGAGAGTACCACTTCGCTCGAAAAGGGTAGGATGGTAGCTGCAAGAAATGCGGCAATGAATACTCCCAAGTATCCGTATTCTATGAGAAAGTCCATGTTGTATTCAATAAATTTTGTACGCAGGAATAAAGCAAAAAGAGATATGGTAGCAATATCAAAGTGCGTAAGATCACACTTTTGGCTTGAGTCAGACAATATCCCGAAAGTATAGAGGTATAGAATGCACAGCAAAGGTACAGGGATGCCCCCTCAGGCTCATAAAGGAGATGAGCGATATAGAGAAGAATAACCAAACGAATGTGTATATCAATAGTGAACCGCTGTCTCTCCAAAGATCTTGGCAGCATTCCGGCTGTTTGCACCACTATCATAATGATAAGCGCAATCAGAGGAAGCTCTCTCATGAGAAGCTGTGGAGAAAATATCCGATAAGATTGAAGATTTTTCATCAAATCGCCCGGCAAAAGAAGATAATGAACTGCACTATCCCTTAGAACCTCTATACCGGAGAATATATATATAATCAGAGCAGAACACCAAAATATGGAGAAGATCCCCAAAATAAGTGCCCCCATCTGTTTTTTATGCAGAAGTTCCAATCGCCTAAGTACCCTAAAAATAATAAGAAGCAGGATAAAGAAGACCGGATGGATATGAGCAAGCAGGGCAATGAAGATTCCCGTGTCAAACATCGCAACTACTCTCTGCTTGCGGCCATAACTATTCAGACCTATCTCTACAAAGAAGAGTAGAAGATATGTACTCAATAAAGAGAGAGTCCAGACCGAAATATCCCTAAAAACAGCACCGGCAAGGAGTGTAAACAACAGAGGAACGACAAATGCCTGAGAGCGTCCTCCGTAGTATATCAGTCCGTGCCGGCGCACAAAAAACAGGGTCAAAACAAACACAATACCAAGCACCCACGGAGTAAGAAACTCGTAAGTAGAAAAGCAAAAACGAATCTGTTCTAAAGCTTTTTGTGCCGGTAAAGCGATGTTTGTTATGTCCAAGGTATCAAATCTTTTCCTATATCGGATCTATTATACTTGTCTGTAAAAGAGATTAACGATGTGGCTCGATAGCTCTTATCCAATGCCTTCTGAAGCGTAGGGGCTATGCCGGTACATGCCAACACTCGTCCTCCTGAAGATAGAAGTTTACCGTCTGCTCCTTTAGTACCGGCATGGAAGACAACCACTCCGTCTCCATTTTCTGCCGACTCTATTCCGGCAATCTCGTATCCTGTTTTATATTCTTCCGGATACCCCCCGCTGGTCATGACAACAGTGGTGGCATACTCCGCAATCTCTTCCAATGATCCGGAAGACAACGTTTGGTCTTTCAGTTTGATAAGATGTGGCAGAAGATCTTCTCCAATTCTCGGCATTACCACTTCCGTTTCGGGATCTCCCATTCTGCAGTTGTACTCTATCACATAAGGGTCTTTCCCCTCACAGATCATCAAGCCGATAAAAACAAAGCCCTTATAGTCCAACCCCTCTCGGTTGAGTCCCTCTATGGTAGGGCATACCACCTGTTCCTCTATACGCTTTTTGAGTTCCGAAGAGAGGAATGGAACGGGAGACACAGCACCCATCCCTCCGGTATTGAGGCCTTTATCTCCATCGCCGATACGCTTGTAATCTTTGGCATAAGGCAGCAACATATAACCTTTGCCATCGGTCAAGACAAAGCAGGAACACTCTATACCGGAAAGATACTGCTCTATCACAACCTTATTGCCGGCGTTCCCAAACTTTCCGGTAAGCATCTCCCGAAGTTCTTTAAGAGCTTCTTCTAAGGAAGATAAGATCAATACCCCTTTACCGGCAGCCAGTCCATCTGCTTTTAGTACATAGGGAGCAGAAAGAGATGCTAAAAATGCTTCTCCCTGCGCTATGTTTTCAGAAGTTACGGTAAGATACTTTGCCGTCGGGATGCCATATTTCTGCATAAACTCTTTTGCAAAATCTTTGCTTCCTTCAAGCATTGCACCTTTAGCGGATGGTCCTATGATATGAAGCCCTTCAAGCTCTTTTTTCTGCTTGAGGAAGTCAACCAAACCATCCACAAGAGGTTGCTCCGGACCTATGACCACAACATCAATATGCTTCTCTTGTACAGCAGAGCAGATGGCATTAAAGTCGGAAAGCTTTATATCCAACTTCTCTATACCGTTTCTTTCCGTTCCATTTCCGGGAGCGAGGTACAGATGGTCTGCCAAAGGACTTTGTCTCAGTTTCCATGCAAGAGCATCTTCTCTACCTCCACTACCGAGAACAAGCATGTTATGCTTTGTTTTTGCCTGACTCATTTCCATATCTTTTTAAGATGATCATCAAAATATCTGGAGATCGTAAAGTACAAGTGTACTCTTTGAGGACCTCGAACATTGTGCTCATGTCCCGGATAGACCATGTAGTCCGGATATGTTCCGGCATCTACCGCTGCCCGTACAAACTGTATGCTGTGTTGCCAAACCACGGTAGGATCAAGATCTCCATGAATAAGAAGAAGTCTTCCCTTCAGATCTCCGGCTCTTTTAAGAAGATTGTTGGCATCATATCCTTCCGGATTGCTTTGAGGTGTATCCATATAACGCTCCCCATACATCACTTCGTACATAGACCAATCCATGACGGGACCACCGGCAACACCTACCTTAAAGATATCCGAGTGTGTCAGCATAAGATTTGTAGTCATAAACCCTCCATAGCTCCAGCCATGTACTCCGATTCTATCCGGATCGACAAAAGGAAGAGAAAGAAGATACTCCACACCTTTCATCTGATCTGCCATCTCCACTTCTCCAAGTCGTCTGAACGTAACATTTTCAAACTCCAAGCCTCTGTTGGCTGAACCTCTGCTATCCACCGTAAATACGACATAGCCATTCTGTGCCATGAATATATCCCATCCACGATTCAGGCTATTCCATGAATTTGTCACAAGCTGGGCATGAGGACCTCCATATACATAAACAATTGTAGGCAGTTTCTCTCCCGGCTTGATGTCTTTAGGATAAGTGATCTTATAGTGAAGGTCATACTTCCCCGAAGCATCTTTTATGATACCTCTTTCTACATTGGGCAAGCGAAAATCTGCGATAGGGTTCTCACTCTTGAAGAATGTCTCTTTTTTCCACTTGTTACCTTTGAGTGTATAAATATCTTCCTGACCGGGAATAGTTTGAGAAGAGAATCGGTCAAAGATTGCCGTAAGTCCCGGATTGAATAGAGCAGTATGATATGCAGGAACGGAAGTGATCAGCTCCATCTTTCCACTCGGGATGGCTACACGAGCAACTTGTCTTTCCGTCGGATTATTGATATTGCAGGTAAAGTAGGCATACTTATGATCTGCGGACAATCCGTGAAAATCGGTAATCTCCCACTCTCCTTGAGTAAGTTGTTTGCTCTTAGCTCCATTCTTGGTAAACAGGATAAGATGCTTAAATCCGTTGTTTCGGGAAAGTCTGAGAAAGCTGTCCTGTTTCTTGCTATTCAGAGGGATAATAGGATCTGAAGGCTCTATATACTTTGGATGAGTCTCCTGAAGGATTTCTCTCACCTTTTCTCCAGTACGGACATCATACATCACCAAAGAGCAGTGGTTCTGTTCCCTGTTCACCTCATCTATATAAAGGTATCTGTCGTCCGGGCTCCAGGCAAGATTGGTAAAGTATCTGTCCTCCGGTGCACCGGTCTTTAGGTAGATGGTCTTTTGGCTTTCAAGATCATATATTCCTACCGTAACATGATGGCTTGCCATCCCTGCCATGGGATACTTTATAGGAGTATGCTCCGATATTCTTGCTGCCGTATTTACCAACGGATAGTCTGTAACCATGCTCTGATCCATTCTGTAAAAAGCAAGAAGACGTCCGCCGGGAGACCAGAACATACCATCATTTATTCCGAACTCGTTACGATGAGGCACCTCACCATAGACTACTTCTCGCGATCCATCCGGAGTGATCTCTTGTGGTTCGGCATCGGGATAGATGATATATACTTTATGGTTGGCACTCTGAGATATTGCGCCCTTCTCCGTCGAGTGATAGAGCTTATCCCCTCCCGGCACACTCTTGTACTTTGCCAGTATCTGTTTCCCGTCATTGGAGATATGATAAACGAAAGAGGGGTGATATGCTATGAGATAAGAGCCTTTTGCCCCTGGGGAGATGGCATACGGCATCTCCTCTTCCCCAGTCAAAGATTTCCAGCTGTCGGGGGTCAGGAATGGTCGATGTTTGCTCACATCGGAAAGTGGAGCAGCTACCCAGATATTATCTCTCTTATAGATAAAATGAGTATTGGTAAGCAGAGGAAGTGCTGTGCTTTCCGGCACTATCGTGTGAGACTCTTTTCCTCCCGGAATAAGTTGATCCAACGTAAACGTTTTCATCTGTGCTGTGGCTTTTCCGCCTAAAAGCAGTATCAAAAGTAGAGATACGCTCAGGGTCTTTTTCATCTTCTCTTAAAATGTTTGGATATATGACTTGTCTGTTATTCTTTCTCTTCCTGTATATGTTTTCGGCGAGGACGGAAGCGCACTTCGTTCTCTCTCTTGGGTGCTCTGCGTCTCTCGTCATCGAAATGAGCTATCCTACGAGGTCTGAACTCTCTGCGAAACTCTTCTATCTCTCTTTCGGAGCGAGACAGTTCCGGTTCTTCTCTCTTCTTCTCTGTTTTGGCAGCAAAAGTACGAGGCTTAAATGCTCTCTTCTCTCCCTCTTCCCGCTTCTTGAAATCGCCTCTTCTTCTTCCGCCTTTCTCACCATCTCCAGAAGATTGTCTTTTTGAAACGGAGTAACCTCTGGTTTTGAACTCCGACTCCTTAGAAGATTTTCGAGATGGTTTTTCGGGAGACTTTTCCAAAAACTCGCTTCTCTTTCCCGAAAATGTCTCATAGCCTCTCAGCTCGCACTCCAAAGAACCGTTGAAAAGCACCTCTTTGAAAAATGGTTTAAGACCGATCTTCCACAACCCCTCCTTGGATGAAGAGATAACCCACGCACGATACCCTGTAAAGATATGCTTGAGTTTAGAGCCGAGTACACTGTATGTCTGTTCGAGATCTTCCGGACGAAGCCGCTCTCCATACGGAGGGTTTGTCATAAGCATCGGCGGCTCTTCTCCCGGAGATACAGCCGGAACCTGCTCCGGTAAGACGTCAGATATATCGGATACAACAAAAGAAATATCCTTCAAAACACCTGCATATTCTGCATTTTTCTTGGCTGCAACTATCGCCTTTGGGGATATATCCATCCCCACAACGGGATGATCGAATGGTTTTTCTTCCCATTCGTCCAAGATGGAGCTCAACAGCTCTTGATCGAAATCTTTCCATCTCTCGAAAGCAAAAGAGGGACGGAAGATACCGGGAGGTATCCCCTTCGCCATAAGAAGTGCTTCTATAAGGATGGTACCGCTACCGCACATCGGATCCACAAAGGCACTCTTGCCTTTCCAACCGGCAAGAAGCAGCATCCCGGCAGCCAAAACCTCCGATATGGGAGCATCTGTCTGAACTTTCCTATACCCTCGGATATGAAGGCTTTCACCACTGGAATCGAGAGCGAGTGTTACGGTTGTATGCGAGATATGGAGATGGAATAAAATATCAGGGTTACTCACCGAAACATTGGGTCTGCGTCCCTGCAGATCCGAGAAGTAGTCGGCAATGGCATCTTTCGTTCTGTAAGCAACAAACTTACTGTGTGTAAAGTGATCCGAATAGACCACGCTGTCCACCGCGAAGGTGGATTTGGGATCCAGATAATTGTCCCAAGCGATATGCTCATTAAGATAGTCATAAACCTCATCTGCATTTGTCGCCTCGAATGTGGCAATCGGGACAAGGACTCTCAATGCTGTACGAAGATGAATATTGGCTTTGTACAGCAGCCTTTTATCTCCCTTAAAATAGACCACGCGTCTACCTTTTTCTATCTCTTCGGCTCCAAGCTCCTGCAACTCTTTGCAGAGTACTTCTTCCAGACCGTGCAAGGTCTTTGCCATCATCCTGAATTGTTCTCTTTCTTCTATCTCCATCTATCTATTTCTATTAAGCAGGCTATCATTCCGATAGTTTGACAACAGTTGTATAAAATCACAGAAATCCTCCTCTAAGCCAGACAAACAAAAGCCCCCATCTTGACGCCGATATATTTGGCGAGGGATATGTACTTCTCCATTATCTCTGCCGGCACATCCGGAGTACGGGAAAGAATCATCGCCTCCGCTGCGGTGCGTCCTATTATAAGAGCCACGCTGTAAGCTTCATCTATCGCAACAACATTGTATCCACGATAAAACGGTCCACAAAAAGATACTCTGAGTGCACCGCGAGAGGAAGAACCGCGAAACAGCACATGCCCTACCGAGCGATGCCAACGCTCTTTGCCCACCTCGCAGTAGCTCTTCAAGACTTGCATGGAGCCATCCGGAAGAATGGAAAAGTCGTAGCTCAAATTCTCTCTACAAGAAGAAACCCACTGGGGTGTACCTGCCACCACAAGCCATGAGCCGACAAACTTTTCCGGCTCAAAAGAGTCTATCGGATACGCTCTTGCCGGTTTTACTCTACCCCACTCCCTGTATGCCATATAGCCCAATGCTCCAACGGCAAGAGTTATGGCTGCTTTAGTTCTTGTTTTCATGGACTAAGACTCTATTATTTACCTCTAAAGGTAGTCATTATTCTATACTTACACTTGTACGGATAGGATCATCGTAGAGCTCTTGCAGGCGTTTAAGCTCCTGCTTAAGCTCTTGTGTTACCGCTTCGTAGCCGGGATCACCATAGAGGTTGTTCATTTCGGAAGGATCGGTCTTTAGGTCATACAGCTCCCAGGCATCTATATCCTTGTAGAATCGGATCAGCTTGTACCGCTCGGTACGAACGCCGAAGTGGCGACGCACGGCGTGCTCTCCCGGGAACTCATAGAAGTGATAGTACAACGATTTCCGCCAATCTTTGGGGGCTTTCTTGCTTGAAAGCAACGGCATCAGCGATACTCCCTGTATATCTTCAGGTATCTCCACTCCGGCAATATCCAGCATCGTTGGGGCAAAGTCTATGTTCTGTACCAACTCAGATATCTCTCCTCTCTTACCATATCCCTTCGGAAGTCTTACCAATAGAGGGGTAGAGAAAGACTCTTCGTACATGAATCGTTTATCGAACCAGCCATGCTCACCCATGTAGAACCCTTGATCCGATGTGTAGATCACGACCGTATTTTCAAGCAGTCCGCTCTGTTCCAGATAGTCCAGTACTCTACCCACGTTGTCGTCCAGAGACTTCACCGTCTTGGCATAGTCTCTCATGTAGCGTTGGTACTTCCACTCCGCAAGCTCTTTTCCTTGAAGATTGGCAGAAGAAAACTGTTGGAGAATCGGGGTGTAATGTTTGTCCCACACCGCTCTCTGTTCCAGTGTCATTCTCTTCATGATTCCCGGATACCAGCCACTAAGTCTCGATGGCTTTCCCTCCCTGTACATCTTAAGGTCATAAGCCAAGTCCATATCCTTATCGCTCGCAATGCTCATCTCTTGCTTTGCTGCAGCTGCTCTTCCTTCGTAGTTATCGTAGAAGTTGGCAGGCAATTCAAAAACCTTATCCTCGTATAGAGCAAGATCGGCAGTATCTGCCATCCAATTTCTGTGTACGGCTTTGTGATGCAGGAAGAGACAGAACGGCTTACTCTTATCGCGCTTGCTATCAAGCCACTCCAATCCCAAGTCGGTTGTAACTGTGGTTACGTACCCCTCATATTTGGTCTTTCCGGCAGCAGTGATGAAGTCCGGATTGTAATAGTCTCCTTGTCCCGGCAATATCTCCCAGTGGTGGAAGTGACGAGGCTGGCTATCCAAGTGCCACTTACCGATCATCGCCGTCTGGTATCCTGCCTTTTGCAAAAGTTCCTGCACCGTCTGCTGATTGCCGTCAAAGGTGGTATGGTTATCCTTCTTACCATTCTTATGGCTGTGCTTCCCGGTAAGAAGACATGCTCGACTCGGTCCGGAAATAGAGTTTGCCACGTAAGCATTGGAAAATAAGACCCCCTGCTCCGCTATCCGATCCAGATTGGGCGTACTGATATGACGCCCGTCATAACAGCTCATCATCTGTCTGGTATGATCATCGGTCATGATATACACAATGTTCAGAGGCTTATTCGATTCTCTCTTTCCCTCGGCAAACAGCTTTGCCGGAGCCACCATCGCAACACCCGAAAGGGGCAGCAACACCACTTTATAGACACTCTTCATCTATGGATCCTTTGAAAAACATTAAACTTGTACCACAAAGATAACCTTAATCGCCCTAATGGTAATACATCCGATACCGGAACGAAAAATTTTCTGCACACAAAAGGAAGAGAATGAGTCTGAAAGGGAGAAAACAGAGTCCCCCTTCTTTCTTCTTTTAGATATACTCACAACTTACTCCAAACCTGTTTACAACCAAGACTTAACACGTTCAGAGCCGAAAATCAAGGCTTGACTTCTGCAAATCAAAGCATGATTTGCACCAATCGTGGCTTGACGGCTGCAAATCGAGATTCGGTTTGTAGATTTATACCGCTTTAGTACAACTCTTTATCCTGTTTACAACCACTTTTAAGAGTTTATATTCGGAAAAAACAGGTGCAATTCGGCTTCGTTTATAAGAGTTCATATCGTAAATTAGACTATCTTTAGGTGTCGTAGAAAGAGGTAAAACTTCCTCTCACAATACCGAGCAAAGACACTTTTCCTAATGAATGAAAGCACGATAGAGAAGCTGAAAACGCTTGCAGAAGCTGCAAAGTATGATGTATCCTGTGCATCCAGCGGTTCTTCTCGCAAGAATACAAAGGGCGGAATAGGTAACGCTTCGGGGTGGGGTATTTGTCACAGCTTCACTCCGGACGGACGTTGCATCTCTCTATTCAAAGTATTGCTGACCAATCACTGCATATACGACTGTGCCTACTGCTCCAACAGAAGAAGCAATGACGTGCAGCGAGCCATGTTCACGCCCGAAGAGCTGGCAGAGCTGACTATTGAGTTTTACCGCAGAAACTATATCGAAGGGCTCTTTCTAAGCTCCGGAGTGATACGCAATCCGGACTATACGATGGAGCAGATGCTGCGAACAGTGAAGCTACTAAGAGAGGTGTACGGATTCAACGGCTATATTCACATGAAGAGCATACCGGGAGCGAGCCGGGAATTGGTAGCCAAAGCAGGAACGTATGTGGATCGGATGAGTGTAAATCTGGAGATTCCGTCGGAAGAGAATCTGAAAATCCTCGCCCCGGAAAAGGATTATGCCGGGGTGTTCGGACCTATGCGTTTTATCCAACAAGGAATGTTGGAAAGCGTCGAAGAGAGAAAGAAGTTTCGCTCTGCGCCGAAGTTTGTTCCTGCCGGACAGAGTACACAGATGATTATAGGTGCCACTCCGGACAGCGACAAGCAGATACTGACCCTCGCATCCGCTCTCTACAAACGTCCTTCATTCAAACGGGTTTATTACTCCGGCTATATCCCGGTCAATACGAATGACAGCCGTCTTCCGGCTCTGCTCTCTCCGCCACTGGTACGAGAGAACAGACTCTATCAGGCAGACTGGTTGATGAGGTTCTATAACTTCAGTGCGGATGAGATTGTGAACGACCGGCATCCGGACTTGGACTTGGATATAGATCCGAAGATGAGCTGGGCACTTCGGCATCCGGAGTATTTTCCGGTGGATTTGAGTACGGCTCCTTATGAATTGATACTGAGGATACCGGGAATAGGAGTGAAGTCCGCAAAGCTGATTATCGCTTCAAGAAGATTCGGGACACTCTACTCTTTTCAGCTGAAACGAATGGGAGTGGTGATGAAAAGAGCACAATACTTTATCGTTTGCCGAGATCTCCCGATGCGCACCATCAACGAACTTTCTCCCGAATACGTTCGCAAGCAGGTCGCAGAGAAAAAAGAGAAGCAGGCATTGGCTGCAGCAATGCAGATTCCTATAAACTTCGGAGAGTGATAACAGCCTGAAAACAGACAGAAGAAGGATGGCGATATTTCTTTACGACAAAACACTCGACGGGTTGCTCTCCTGCATCTTTTTCTCCTATGAGCAGAAGATTGTACCGGAAGCCATCCTTTCGCAAGACGCACAAAGGTCTTTTCTCATGGACGAGGTATACACCATAAGCGCAGACACAAAAAAAGCCGGACGTGTATGGTCCGGCTTGGAAAAGAAGATCTCTAAGATTGCTCAAAACATGCTTCTCTTGGTGTGGCTGTCGGAGCTGCCTGAAGTGGAAATGCTTCTATTCAGATACATCTGTAAGGTGATAGATGCCCCTAAAGGCTATGAAATGAACTTCGGAGACGAAGACGTAATACGGGTAAAAGAGATTACAAGAAAGGTTGCAGGAGAATCGAGAAAATTCATCCAGTTCGTCCGATTTCAACGAACGGCAGACAACATCTATTTTGCCCCCATAGCTCCCCGTTTCAATATACTCTCTCTTATCGTTTCTCACTTTGAGGCAAGATATGCAGACCAGCAGTGGATCATATATGACACGAACAGAAACTCCGGCATCTACTACGACAAAGCAACAACGCGCTATATCTCATTCTCCGAGAAAGATTTTACTGCTCTCAAAAGCGGCATAATAGAAGAGGAGAAGCTGTCTGACGAGGAGATTTTATTCCAAAAAATGTGGAAAGAATACTTCCAAAGTATCACGGTAAAAGAGCGCATCAATCTCAAACTTCAACGCCAAAATATGCCGAAACGATACTGGAAGTATCTGACGGAGATGCAGTAAAGGCTACAAAATCTGCCTCTTCAAGGATATTGAATAGGGAAGTATCGGCTATTTGCTTTTACTTCCTCATTTAACTTATTTAGTTAGGTATTATCTTTGGCTCAACTACACAATTGGATGTTCCGATAACCCCAACAACACTATTCCATACCCATCCGGATCTTAAAACCAGACCTCCAATAGTCGCACCCACTCGTTAAAGAATGGAGCTTTGTTCAGAGGTATTTGATTTGCACTTAATCGTTCTACTGCCTCTGTATTGCTTACGATAATAAGTGTCAGTTGTGGATTTTTCTTCTTTATCTCAGATAGAGATATATTCTTAGTATTCAAATTAACTATCAAGGGTCTCTGTCCAAAACTTTCATACTAAAGGTATTATCACCTTTTCTTTGTCACAAGCTTATAGGTAAATAAAACCAATGGATCGGATAGGTCCCAACTCTTTAATTCTTCAAGTAGTAAATCTTGATGCTTTTTTCCTATATCTCTCAAAGCATTTCCTACAGATTTTCTCAGGTATTTGCTTGGATGAGCCTTATGTTTGCTGATAAGTTCGATAGCTAATAATGGTCTATCCTTGAAGAAAGGGCGGCTTGTCCATATTCTCAATCCCTCTGTTACAGCTCGAATAATATTAGGATTTCCTGCATTCATCCACTCTTCAATAAGGGGTAGAGATGCTTCATAACCTCTTTTCTACATATCTCATCAAAAGCTTTTGCAAGCATCTCTTGGACTCGCCAGTTCGTATCCATACTGACTATGTCTTTCAGATACAGAAGAGCTGCCTTATTGCTCACGGCTAAATGCCCTAAGATAACAGTAGCCAACATTCGAACTTGATAGCTATCTTT
This sequence comes from Porphyromonas sp. COT-108 OH1349, assembly GCF_000768755.1. Lineage (NCBI taxonomy): Bacteria > Pseudomonadati > Bacteroidota > Bacteroidia > Bacteroidales > Porphyromonadaceae > Porphyromonas > Porphyromonas sp. COT-108 OH1349. The sequence continues at coordinate 164,446 of NZ_JRAH01000022.1, forward strand.
CTTAAATAGATCAAGAGCTATATCGAAACAACGCTCATCTCCATACAGCAATATGATTTCTTCTGCTCCTTCATTCACATGTTTGAAGCCGTGTTCTATCTGTACTATTCTATTCAAAATAGTATCAATCTCTCTACTATTAGCATCCTTACTCATTACCATAATCGTCACAATCAATCCCTTAAAAGTACAACAAAGGCTTTATTATCGCAAAAACAATTTTTTCTTTAATGATAAATCCCTCTTTCTCGTATCATAAGGACGACATGTTAAGTGAAGTAATTATTTCAATTGGGAAGGAAACAAATTTATTCAATACCGATAAAGCTGAGCCGAAAAGATTTTTTCTTATAGTTGAAGCACACCGAAGAAGATAGAAACTGAAACAGCAAACCTATAAAAACAAAGGAGAGAGCCACATTCCTGTTACGGTTCATGTCTCTCTCCTTATCGTTAAGTGGCGGCTACTTACTCTCCTATTTGCATATTCCTTAGAAGTATGGAAAAAGAAAAAAGATTGAAAAGGAGAGAACAGCAAAGCCATCTCTATTTTCATACGGAGGAGGAACAGAATAAAAAATCAAAGAGAAAGCAGTGGAAAGATTCCGCCTGTATTTTTATGCGGAGTGACGAAAAAAGCAAAAGAGGTTGAAAAGAGACGGAGGATATACACCTCATATTTGAGAATAACCAATATGGAAAGGGCAAAAGAATTGAAGAGGAGAAAAGCGGCAAATCCGTTTCTATTTTCATACGAAGTGTGGAAAGAGCAAAAAGGGGTTGAAGAGGAGAAAGAAGGACGCTAGTATGTATCTTAATGCAGAGGAGAAACGGAGTGAAAAGAATTAAAGAGATAATCGCAAGGTGTTCCGTCTCTATTTTCATCCAGAACAGGGAAAGAATAAAAAGAAATGAAGAAGTAGAAAAGAAAGAAGAAGCAAACCGGCAAACCTACAAAAACAAAGGAGAGAGCCATGTTCCTGTTACGGTTCATGTCTCTCTCCTTCTCTATATAAGTGGCGGCTACCTACTCTCCCATTTGCATAGTACCAT